>NZ_JABDWV010000019.1:0-88503 GCF_019685435.1 Rhizobium sp. NLR10b
GCGCCTCTTCCACCGAGATCTCGTCGAACGGGTTCATCGACATCTTCACATTGGCAAGCTCGACACCCGTGCCATCCGGCTTCACCCGGATCTTCACGTTGTAGTCGACAACCCGTTTGACGGGCACGAGAATCTTCATGGCAAGCCCCTTTATCCAAAGCGCGCCGCGATCTTTCAGATTCGCTTGCTCTGCGCTTTAACTCGTTTTTACGTAAGCCGTTGCCGCAACCGCCGCACAGCTTTGCGCGACATGCTTTAGACAGCCGGCCGCCAATGCGACCGCTCGGCAAGCAACGCCCAGAAGGCGAAGAGCGGCGTCTCCGCCGACCGCATGGCATGTTTGATCCTGGGAATATTATAGAACGACCCGCCGATACCAGGCGAGAACCAGTTCCCCTCCCCCTGCTGGAACTCTCCCTTGGACAGCATGAGATAGACTTCCTCCGGCGCATGGTCATGATCGGGATAGCGCACGTGAGGCGCCATCAATGTCACGCCGAACCACAGGTCACTTCGCTCCTCCAATCCACCCGGCCCGACGATCATGGCATTGGCATGCCCATCAACGAAATTGTCGCTGGCCGTGGTGTGGTCATACTTTGTGCGGCGACGCCATTCAAGCATTGGCTCGATGCCTTTGAACCCCTCGATCAATCGCGCCAGCGAAGCATAGGACGTATCGACGGCGAGCGCCATATCGAGGTGAGCGCAGACCGGTAACCGGCTTCCCTCTCCGGCGCGCGCAGTCCCCTGACGCTCCAGCGCCGCGAAGAACTGCCCGATCGAGCGGCGGGCTTCCGGAGCCCTGGCGAACTGGCCGAAAGCGACCGAAGCGGCTTCCAGGAAATGCTGGAGGCTTTCGTTGCGCAGACTCATATCATCCCCTCCCGATCGGCCGACAGGCGGCCGCTCTGACAATCATATATCCTTTGCGATGCGCAGACCGTCATAGACAGCGGCATGCGTATTGCGGGCAGCGACGGCGTCGCCGATCCGGAACAATTGGAACTTGCCCTCTGGATTGCGGATGACGGATTGCGGTTGCCCCTGGAGAAGCTGGTCGTGCGAGACCTCGCCGAGATTATTCGACTTGGGCTTCAGCTCGAAATAGAGTTCGTCGAGCGGGATGGTCCCGTGATTGACGACGATCTGGTCGTAGCTGTGCTGACGGGCAATTCCGCCGTAATCGCTGCCGATGAGGGCGACGAGCTGGTTACCTCTCTTCTCGACGGCCTCCAGCCGATAGGTAACGGTGAAGGTCACGTCGTACTTTTGGAGCGAGCGCATATAGGGAACCAGGTTCATCGCCATGACCTCCGGCGCGAAGGACCGGTCCGGCGTCATGATCTCGACTTTGGAGCCCGCCTTGGCAATGAACTCCGCCGCCTGAAGCGCTGCATGATCGCCGGCGTCGTCGAAAACAAGCACGTTGGTTCCGGGTTTCACATCGCCGGAGATGATGTCCCAAGAGGAGACCACCAGCTCGTTGCCGCTGGTGAGCACCTCGGTATGCGGCAGGCCGCCAGTGGCGATGATGACGACATCGGGGTTCTCCGCCTCGATCGTGTCGGGTTCCGCCCAGGTGTTGAAGTGGAAGGTGACATCGTATTTCTCACACTGGGTCATGCGCCAGTCGATGATGCTGATCATTTCCCTGCGGCGTTCGCTTTGGGCGGTGAGGCGGATCTGACCGCCTGGATTGTTCGCCGCTTCGAAAACCACCACCTGGTGGCCGCGCTCGCCAGCGACGCGCGCAGCCTCCAGCCCGGCCGGGCCGGCGCCGACAATGACGACCTTCTTTCTGACGTCGGCCTTTGCCAGGATATGCGGCATCGTCAATTCGCGGCCGGTGGCGGCATTGTGGATGCAGTAGGCGGCCCCACCTTGATAGATGCGGTCGAGACAGTAGTTGGCGCCGACACAGGGGCGGATATCCTCTTCCCGCTTCTCGATGATCTTGCGGACGATGTGCGGGTCGGTCATGTGGGCGCGGGTCATGCCGACCATGTCGACTTTTCCTGCTGCAATCGCATGTCGCGCCGTGGCGACGTCGGCAATCTTCGCCGCATGAAAGGTCGGGAAGTTGGTCGCGGCGCGGATTTCACCGGCAAAATCCAGGTGCGGTGAGTTCGCCATGCCCTGGATCGGGATGACGTCGGTCAGACCGGCGTCGGTGTCGATATGGCCGCGAATGACGTTCAGATAGTCGATAAGCCCGCTGTCGCGCAGCCGCTTCGAAATCTCTATGCCTTCAGCTTGCCCGTTTCCGCCGGGCAGACACTCGTCCGCCGTATAGCGTACGCCGAGGATGAATTCGTCCCCCACTCTCTCGCGGATCGCCCTGAACACGTCGAAACAGAAGCGCATGCGGTTCTCGAGCGCACCCCCATAGGGGCCGTCGAGTTCGTTGGTGAGCGGAGACGCGAACTGGTCGATCAGGTGGCCGTAGGCCTCCAGCTCGATTCCATCCATACCGCCCGCCTTCATCCGTTCGGCCGCGTCGGCAAAATCCTTGATGATGCGCTCGATGTCCCAATCTTCCACCTTCTTCGGGAAGGCGCGATGCGAAGCCTCGCGAAGATGCGACGGGGCGACGACCGGCAGCCAGTCACCCTTGTCCCAGCGCGTGCGCCGGCCGAGATGGGTAAGCTGGATCATGATCGCCGCACCCTCTTCATGCACGGCGTCGGTCATTTCCCTGATCCAGGGGACGATCTCGTCCTTATAGGCGAGCAAGTTGTTGAAGACGGGCGGACTGTCCCGGGAAACCGCGGCGGAGCCTGCCGTCATCGTCAAGGCCACCCCGCCCTTTGCCCGCTCCACGGTATAGGCCCGATACGTCTCCTTCGGCATGCCGTCCTCGGGATAGGCCGGCTCATGCGCGGTTACGATGATGCGGTTACGCAACGTCAGATGCTTGAGTTGGTAGGGCTGAAGAAGAGGATCGTTCGACATGGGCCGTGGTTCCGGATTAAAAACATCGAAGCAGACGCTAAGTGCAATGTACACAAGTGTCAATCTTGAAACCAATACAGTCACCATATTCGACACTTATGTACATTTTTCTTGTGCGAGGCCGCGGAATTTGCTAGGAGAGAATGCATGGACCAGGCTTTGAACGACACCGGTTGGCGCGGATCGCACGAGGGATGGCTGGAAGCAGCCTACCAGGCGCTGCTGGAATCTGGCGTGGATTCGGTGAAGATTCTGCCGCTCGCAAAAAAGCTTAATCTCTCGCGGACGAGCTTCTACTGGTTCTTCAAGGATCGGGAGGAACTCTTGAGCGCGCTGGTGGCGCGATGGCGCGAGAAAAACACCGGCAATATCGTCAAACAGTCCGAAGCCTATGCAGAGTCACTGGCCGAAGCGATGCTCAATGTCTTCGATTGCTGGCTGAACACCGATCTCTTCGACGCCAAGTTCGAGTTTGCCGTGCGCAGCTGGGCGCTGCAGTCGGACGAGCTTCTGGCCGAGGTCCACAAGGCCGATCAGATCCGGCTGGAGGCACTCAAACGCATGTTTATGCGGTTCGCGGTACCAGAAACGACATCGGATGTCAGAGCGCGGACAACTTATCTCGTTCAGATCGGGTACATTTCCATGCAGTCGAAGGAGGAACTCGCCGTCCGCATGAAACGGATTCCGGAATATATCGCGATCTACACGGGCGAAGTGCCGCAGCAGAGGGAGCTCGACCGCTTCTTCGCGCGGCACGGCTATAGGTCCGGCTGAGGAAACCGAGATGAGCGTTTCCTTGAGGATTGGTATTATTGGCGGTGGCGGCTGGCTTGGTGGAGCCATCGCGGGCTCGATCCTCGATTCCGGCCTGGTTGATGCTCGAAATCTCTGCCTCTCCTATCGCAGCCGACAGCCCGACTGTTTCCCGGATTCCTTCTGGACCAGGGACAATCAGGAGCTTATCGACCGCTCTGATGTGGTCCTTCTCTCCGTCCGCCCCGATGACTGGCATCCGCTCGCCGTCGACGCCTCCGGCAAGCTCGTCATCTCAGTCATGGCCGGCATTCGCCTGAGCGCCCTTTCGGAGCGCCACAAGACCGGCCGCGTCGTTCGCGCCCTGCCAAATGCCGCTGCCGAAGTGGCAAAATCCTATACGCCATGGATCGGGGCGAGCGGCATCACTGGAGATGACCGGGCCATGGTCCGCGCGATCTTCGAGACCTGCGGATCTGAGGACGAAGTCGCAAGGGAAAGCGACATCGATTACCTCACAGGCCTTGCCGGCTCAGGGCCGGCATTCCCGGCGCTGCTCGCCGCCGCCATGATGCGCGACGCCGTCGCCCGCGGCCTGCCCGCCGAGGTTGCGCGCCGCGCCGTCAATATGGTGATATCAGGCGCCGGCCGGCTGCTGGAGCGCCGCAACGAATGTCCCGACAACGTCGTTCAAACCTTTCTCGACTATCGCGGCATCACCGCGGCAGCCATCGAAGGCATGCGCGCCGCCGGGTTCGACGCTGCGGTGGGGGAAGGACTATCGGCAGCATTCAAGAAATCGGTGAGTATGGGAGCTGTTTCCTGACGACCGTTGAGGGTGGGTACTGCGGCACCCCGCCTGGCCAGATCAGCCGCTAAATAGAGGGAACGAGAATGAAGAAACTACTTGCATCGACATGCTTGACGTTCGGCCTGATCGGCGGCGCGTCCTTCGCCGGCGCCGCCGAATGCGGCAGCGTCACCATCGCCAGCATGAACTGGCAAAGCGCCGAAGTTCTCTCCAATCTGGACAAGTTCATCCTGAACGAAGGTTACGGCTGCAGCGCCGACATCACCGTTGGCGACACTGTCCCGACGATCACCTCCATGGCCGAAAAGGGCCAGCCAGATATCGCGCCCGAAGCCTGGATCGACCTCCTGCCTGACGTCGTCAAGAAGGGCACCGAAGAAGGCCGCATCGTTCAGGTCGGCTCGCCACTGCCGGATGGCGGCGTACAGGGCTGGTGGATTCCGAAATATCTCGCCGACGCCCATCCCGATATCAAAACGATCGGCGATGCGCTGAAGCATCCGGAACTCTTCCCCGATTCTGAAGATCCGAAGAAGGGCGCCGTCGTCAATGGCCCGCAGGGCTGGGGCGGCACGGTCGTCACCTCGCAGCTCTACAAGGCGTTTGATGCCGAAAAGGCGGGCTTCACCCTCGTCGACACCGGCTCTGCCGCCGGTCTCGACGGTTCGATCGCCAAGGCTTACGAGCGCAAGGAAGGCTGGGTCGGCTATTACTGGGCGCCGACCGCTCTGCTCGGCAAGTATCAGATGGTCAAGCTGGAAGCCGGCGTGCCGGAGGATGCCGCCGAGTGGAAACGCTGCATCACCGTTGCCGACTGCCCCGATCCGAAGCCGGCGGCATGGCCGGTCGATCACGTCGTCACCCTGGTTGCCAAGCCTTTCTCCGAAAAGGTCGGGCCTGAGGTCATGGACTACCTGAAGAAGCGCTCCTGGAGCAACGACACCGTCAACAAGCTGATGGCCTGGATGACGGATAATCAGGCGACCGGCGAAGACGGCGCCAAGCACTTCCTGGAAGAAAACAAGGACATTTGGACCAAGTGGGTCTCGCCTGAAGCAGCCAAGAAGATCGAAGCTGCTCTCTAGGCCAAAATTGCGGTGCGCGAAAAGCGCACCGCCCTCACGCGCCGACAAAATCAAAAAGACTGCTACGGCTCTTTGACAAAAGGGGAACCGAGATGGAATGGTTTTACAAATTCCCGCACATGAACGATGACGCGCTTCGGAATCTGAAGAAGGCGATCGATGACGGCTTTCGCGGCTTTACCCGCAGCTATGGCGACGGCATCGAAAGCCTCTTCGTTCCGCTGCAGCACTTCCTCATCGCCGCCGAACGCTTCATGACGCAGACGCCATGGCCGATCATCACCTTGATCGTCCTCGTCATTGCATGGTTTGCGAGCCGCAGCTTGAAGATCGTCGTCGGCTGCCTGGTGACGCTGATGCTGATCGGCTACTTCGACATGTGGGACGACACGATGCGGACGGTCTCGATGATCTTCGTCTGTACCGTGCTCTCCATCGCCATCGGCATCCCGATCGGGATCCTGATGGCTCGCTCCGACCGGCTGCAGCGCGTCGTCAATCCGATCCTCGACGTTATGCAGACGATGCCGAGCTTCGTCTATCTCATCCCCGTCGTCATGCTGCTCGGCATCGGCAAGGTGCCTGGTCTGATCGCCGTCGTCATCTACGCGATCCCGCCGATGATCCGCTTGACCGATCTCGGCATCCGCCTGGTGGACAAGGACGTGCTGGAAGCGGCCGACGCCTTCGGGACGTCGCGGTCTCAGAAGCTTTTCAAGGTGCAGCTGCCGCTGGCGCTTCCTACCATCATGGCCGGCATCAACCAGACGATCATGATGGCGCTCGCCATGGTGGTCATCGCTTCCATGATCGGCGTCCAGGGTCTCGGCCAGCCGGTGCTCAAGGCGATCGCCAACCAGTACTTCACGCTGGGCATTTTCAACGGCCTTGCCATCGTCGGCATCGCCATCATCTTCGACCGGGTCAGCCAGGCATATGGCAAAAGGCTCCAGAAGCATCAGGAGACCGTCCATGGCTGAGCATCGTTTCGGCGGCATCAAGATCCGCCACCTCTACAAGATCTTCGGCCCCAATCCCGCCTCTTATGTCGAAGCGGTGCAGAAGGGGCTGACGAAGACCGAACTCAACGAAAAGCACGGTCACGTCCTGGGCCTCAGGGATATCAATGTCGAGATCCCCTCCGGCTGCATTCAGGTCATCATGGGCCTTTCCGGTTCGGGCAAATCGACGCTCATTCGCCACATCAATCGCCTGATCGATCCGACATCCGGCGAAGTGCTGGTCGACGGCGTCGATGTTGTGAAGATGAACGAAGCCGAATTGCGGACGTTTCGGCGGCAACAGACGGCGATGGTGTTTCAGAAATTCGCACTTCTGCCGCACCGCAATGTCCTCGACAACACCATCTTCGGTCTCGAAGTGCAGGGGATGGAGCGTGCGAAAGCCGTTGAAATCGCCATGCGCTGGATCGAGCGCGTCGGGCTGAAAGGCTTCGAGCAAAAATACCCGAACCAGCTTTCCGGCGGCATGCAGCAGCGCGTCGGCCTGGCGCGGGCCCTTTCCAACGATGCGCCTGTGCTTCTGATGGACGAAGCCTATTCGGCGCTCGATCCCTTGATCCGCACGGATATGCAGACTGTCCTTCTCGACATTCAGAAAGAGATCAAGAAGACCATCGTCTTCATCACCCACGATCTCGACGAGGCTTTGCGCCTGGGCGACCAGATCGCCATCCTGCGCGACGGCGAAGTGATTCAGCAGGGCACCAGCCAGGACATCGTGCTGCGCCCGGCCGACGATTACATCGCCAACTTCGTCAAGGAAGTGAACCGAGGCCGGGTCGTCCATGTCGAAGCCGTCATGACACCTTTGCACTCCGCCGCAGCGCCTGGCGGCTTGACGATCGCATCGGGTACGACCGTGGAAGAAGCCGTCCGAATACTGGCTTCGACACCGAACGACGATGCCAGGGTGGTTTCGCCGTCGGGAGAAACCTTGGGCCTTGTCACCTTCCGCCAGCTCGCCGGTGCAATGGTGAACTCGCAGGAGGTGGCTCCCCCACGCGAAAGCGCCCTTTCGATCGCGCTCTGAACCTACGGGCGCGGGCTCTCCCGGTCTGGCCGGCGGCACCGACGTTCGGCGCGTCACCACGCACCGCAATCGGCAAGCCGGCTGCTGAGGGATCACGAATGCGGGCTCGGGGAGATCCTCGGCCGGCGCGAGCGGCGCCTGACAAAGCTCGCGGGCAGTCGTTAGACTTGACTCTTATATCGACGCGTCGGATGTCGAGGCGATCGGTACCGATGCTGTCGCCCTGCCAACGGGTTTGATTCTCCGAAACCTGCTTTCAGAGGGCTGATGCCACCTGTCGAGGTCCAGGCATCGACAAATGAATTGTCTTTATACCAGATCTCTATGCCTTCTCCGACAGGAGGTGAGTCGGACTGGATCTTTAATTCAGGGGCAACCAAAGAGTGGGGAGGGAGGGCTAGCCTATACATTTTGCGCAGGACCGGTCCATACTGCGTCGCGAAAAGCCGATTGACCGACAATATCGGAACGCGCCAATTGCTCCATTGCCGTAGAACACTAATCTCAGTCCGACCGGGGCCATGATGGTCTACGGTTTGCAAGCCCCCCTCCATCGATGACCCCAAACGATGGAAGGGTTTACGTCCATACGCACTCCATCCCGTGCGTATGCCAACTGCCTGTCAGCCTGCCGAAGGCGATCTCGAGCGGTCCACTTCAGAACCTTCGGCAGGCGACTCTTGGATGGCGCCTTGAATGTGCTTCATGGGCACGTTGGCTAATCGTTTCATCACCGGACCACCATCAAAGCAGCAGTTCCAAGGCTTGCCAAGTGCAACCGGTTCTGTCAGTTCCTGCCGACTGGCCGGGAAAATTCGACGGATGGAATTATCGGTAAAGTATCTAAAAGCTTCGCGTTTTCCGGCGCCCGCCACGCTCGGGCTCGGGCTGGACCGCCTTGCCCAGGCCAGCAAAACCGACACCCGGATCACGCTGAAACTTGCCCGCCTGGCTGCCGCTTACTGCGCTCTGGCCTGTTATTGGCTATTATACGGCGAAGCTTCGTTCATCATGCCCTCCACAAGGTCCTGACAGGCGCGAGAAGAAAGATGAGCTCGGTGACGTGCAACCAGAATGAGGGACGTACTTCATCTATGGCGATGCGGCCGGGGCGTCACGCCGTGCGACGCCAGATGAAATAACGGGGACAGCATGACGGAAAACAGCGCCCAGCCATTCTCCTTCCGATTCCACGGTTCGTCTTTCGACAATATGGTGGAAACCCTTGGCGGCGCTTTCGGCGCGTTTGATGCCGAGCCTGTCGGCCGCGCCAAGGACTTTCATTGGGGATTGGATTTTTCGGTGGCCGAGAGAGCCGTCCTGCTGACGGGCTATCATGAGGCGGAGTTCCAATTCAACATCGAGCCGACCGTCACCACGGCAGAGTACCTGTCGCTCGTCGTGCCGCGCCGCGGCGGCATGGGAGTTACCTATGGGTCGCGCAAGGCCGAGGCCGGGCAAGGCAAACTGCTTCTCTACAACAATTTCGAGCCCGACAGCGTTCTCATGCATGGGCAAGGCAACGTCATCGACGAGTTGCTGATCAACTGGCCCGTCATCCTCCAGGCGATTGGCCAGACATTCGAAATGCCGTTCAGCGGCTCGCTCGACTTGCTGCCGGAACTGGATCTGTCAACGCCGGCCGGTCGGACGATCGGCAACCTCACGGAGACGATCATATCAGGAATGCGCGACGACGGTCCCCTGCTGCAGTCGCCGATCGCCATGGCGCACATGACGCAGGCGCTCGCCGATCTCGTCGTGCGCATCGTGCCGCATCGGCTGTCGCATTTCCTTGAAAAGGCACCCGCCCTTATTGCTCCGAGGCATGTGCGCAGGGCGATCGAGTTCATGCAGGCCAATATCGATCAGCCGATCACCATGCCAAAGGTGGCGCAAGCGGCCGGCGTCTCCAGCAGAGCGCTCGAAACCGGCTTCCGCGCATTCAAGGGAACGTCCCCCGCCGCTTATCTGCTGACGCTTCGCCTGCGCGCGGCGCGGCAGGATCTGATCGATCCCGAGTGCAAGGAGACGATGAAGGCCATCTGCCTGAAATGGGGCTTCTTTCATTTCGGCCGCTTTTCCGCGGTCTACAAGGCAACATATGGCGAATACCCTTCCGATACGAGGAAGCGCGTGGGCCGCCGGTAACTTGCATCTGACGCGCACCGCGACCTTTCAAGTTCGATCTTTGCGCTATGTTTAGAGCGCGGCCAAGCTGTAGTGCACTCGCATCGTCCTCGGATCCCGCTTGACGATCCGAAGCTTATCATCACGCTCCGTCAGGGCGCTGAGGTCCCGCAACACAAGGGCATGTGCGATCCCGAGCATACGCGCAAAGGAGCGGCTGTCGGATGCGATCCCGAGCTCGGCAGCAACGAGCAGACCGGCCTGTAGGGAGGTCAGTGCGGCGTCCCCGTCTTGGGTCGCAGCGACAAGGGCAAGAAACCTATCGACCGCTTCGCTCACGCGGCGTATCGCTTGCGCAAGGAAACCATGATCGACTTCGAGGTCGGCGTATCGCTTTCCTCGCCGGCGCTGCCAAGCGGCACGAGCACGTTCAATTCCGGGTAATAACCGGCAATGCTGCCCCGCGGAATATCATAGGGCACGAAGCGGAAATCCGGCGCGATACGCTCGACACCGTCATCGTGCTCGCCGATCACGTCAGCACGGTCACCGGCCTCGGCATTCATCGCCTTCAGATCCGCCGGATGAATGAAGATGACCTGCCGCTCTCCGTAGACGCCGCGATATCGGTCATCGAGACCATAGACCGTCGTATTGTATTGGTCGTGCGATCGGAACGTCTGTAGAGCGAACCGCCCCTCTCCTCTTCGCGCACGCTGGTGCACCGTCTCCTCAGGAAGCGGCTGGCAAGAAAATGATGCTCTGCCTGCCGGCGTCTGCCATTCCCGGTGGGCCGCCGCGTTGCGCAGATGGAAACCGCGCGGCTTGCGCAGGCGCATATTGTAATTCTCGAAGCCGGGAATGGTTGCCTCGATATGATCACGGATGCGGTCGTAGTCGTGGGCAAGCTCCGCCCAGTCGACCACGGAGGAGCCGACCGTCGCCTGCGCAATGCCGGCAATGATGGCGACTTCCGAGCGGAGATGCGGCGAGGCCGGGCGATTGATGCCGGCGGAACCATGCACCATGCTCATCGAATCTTCGACACTGACGAGTTGGGAATTGCCGGCAGCGTTCAGATCCATCTCGGTACGCCCGAGGCAGGGCAGAATGAAGGACGCCTCACCGGGCAGCAGATGCGAATGATTGGGTTTGGTGGCGATGTGCACCGTCAGCTTCAGCCGCCGAAGCGCTTTTTCGACCAGTGCGCTGTCGGGCGTCGCACGGGCAAAATTGCCGCCAAGCCCGATGAAAGCCTTGGCCGAACCGTCGAGCATCGCTCCGATCGCGGCAAGGACATTGTGACCATGCTCGCGCGGGACGGTGAAGCGGAAATGTTTCTCCAGCGCATCGAGGAAATCATCCGACGGTTTTTCATTGATGCCGACGGTGCGATCGCCTTGCACGTTGGAATGACCACGCACCGGGCAAAGACCAGCGCCGGGCTTGCCAATATTGCCGCGCAAGAACATGAAACTGGCGATCTCGCGGATCGTCGCCACCGAATGCAGGTGCTGGGTCACGCCCATCGCCCAGGTGCAGATGACCCGGTCGGCCTTGATATAGACGTCGGCCGCCTGTTCGATGTCCTGTCGGCTCAGTCCCGATTGCTCTTCGATATCAGCCCAGGCCGTCGCCTCGACCGCTTGCAGGTATTGCGCAAATCCGACGCAATGGTCGGCCAGGAACGCATGATCGAGGACCGGTGGCAGACCGGCGGCAACCGCAGCGTCTTCGGCAGCCAGCACCGCCTTTGCCATTCCACGCACAGCGGCCATGTCGCCACCGAGCTGCGGTTGCAGATAAAGGCTGGCAATGTCGGTCGAGCCGCCGCGCAGCATCTCGATCTTGTCCTGCGGATCGGAGAAACGCTCCAGCCCGCGCTCGCGGATCGGATTGAAGACGACGACCTGCCCGCCGCGCATCGCCGCCCGGCGCAGATCGCCGAGCATTCGGGGATGATTGGTGCCGGGGTTCTGGCCGATCACGAAAATCGCATCGGCCTCCTCGAAGTCCTCCAGAAGCACGGTGCCCTTGCCGACGCCGATCGCCTGATTCAGGGCGATTCCACTTGCCTCGTGGCACATGTTGGAACAATCGGGAAAATTGTTGGTGCCGTAGATGCGCACGAACAGCTGATAGAGGAAGGCAGCCTCGTTGCTGGCGCGGCCGGACGTATAGAACTCCGCCCGATTGGGATTATCGAGGCCCTTCAGAATGCTGCCGATCTCGGCAAAAGCATCCTCCCACGCCACCGGCAGGTAACGGTCGCTCGCAGCATCGTAACGCATCGGATGGGTGAGGCGGCCACTGAGTTCCAGTTCGTAATCCGACAACCGGCGAAGCTCAGCGACCGCATTCGCCGCAAAGAAAGCGGGGGTCGCCCGCTTTTCCGTGGCCTCCCATGCGACGGCCTTCACGCCGTTCTCACAAAATTCGAACGACGATCCGTGTTCCGGATCGCCCCAGGCGCAGCCCGGGCAATCGAAGCCGTCCGGCTGGTTCGCCTTCAGCATCGTCCGCGCACCCGAGACCGGCGTGCCGCTTTGCAGCAATTGTTTGCCGCAGCTTTTCAGAGCGCCCCAGCCGCCAGCCGCCGCCGATTTCTTCCCGATGAATTTTGTGTCCATGCGCGCCCTGTATTGCTGAAGGGCGCTAAACATCAAGGGCGTACGAGCGATGACTCGATAGAAGAAACCTATCGAGAGATTCTGAAGCGCGGAGTTTAACCGGTTTCCTTCAGGGCATGCCCGTTCTCGCGGGAATGCGCCAGGATGCGGTTGCGGCCTTGCGTCTTGGCCTCATAGAGCGCGGCGTCGGCCTCTGCCAAAAGCCGGTTCGGGCTGGTCCGCAGGGTCGCGCCTGTAGCGCAGGATAGGCCGATGCTGGCGGTGACCCGCCCGAATTCGCTGCCGGAATGAATGATATTCTCCTGGGCCAGGCGACGCGCGAATTGCTCGGCGACGATCATCGCCCCCTTGGCGCTGGTATCGGGGAGGAACACGGCGAATTCCTCTCCGCCGTAGCGCGCGACGATGTCCGCGGGCCGACTGACGGCCTGGCGCAGACACTTGCTGACGACGCGCAGGCATTGGTCGCCGGCGGGATGACCATAGGTATCGTTATAGGCTTTGAAGCGGTCGATATCGACCATCAACAGGCTGAAAGGCGTGTTTTTCCTGGCGCTGCCCGCCGTCTCACGCGCGAAGGCCTCGTCGAAAGCGCGGCGATTGACGATGCCGGTAAGCCCGTCGGTCTCGGCAAGATTCTTCAATTGCTCCGCCGACAGCCTGAGCGCGATTTCCGCCTGTTTCGTCGCCGTGATGTCGGAGACGACGGCCATTGCCGTGCCGTCCCCGGAAATCCTTGTGCGGATGCTGCGCCAATCACCGTTGTGAAGCTGAACCTCCTCGTCCTTGTTGCTGTGCAGTGTCGCGGTGGCGGTCTTGATCCACTCTTCCGCATTACCCTCTGCGATAGCGGGCCGCTCGCCGGTTTCGACGACGCGGCGCAGGATGTCGCTGATATGCGCGCCGACCACGCGGGCAGCCCCGGAGAGCGGAAAGGCGTTGCGGTATTGATCGTTGCAGAAGAGAAGAAACCCTTTGCTGTCGTACATGGCGATGCCGTCGGACATGTTCGCCATCGCATGTGACAGCAGGTTCTTGCTGTCGCGAAGCTCCCGCTCCAGCGCTGTACGCTCGGTCACATCACGGGTCACGCCTGCAAGGCCGATGATCCGTCCCTGCTTGTCCCTGAGCGGCACTTTGGAAGCGAGCAGGAAACGGCCTTCGATCCGCTCGGTGGAGTCGATCAGCGGCGTCCCTGTCTCCATCACCTGCTGCTCGAGATGATACAATTCTTCTGCGAGCGGCTGCGACATCAGATTGAAATCCGACAATCCGGTCATCTCCGCCGTCGTCCTGAAACGGAAGAGGCGCGTCATGTTTTCATTGACGGTGATGAAGCGGCTGTTTCGGTCCTTCACATAAAGGTAATCCGGCGATTGCGAAAATGCCGTCACCAGAATGCTGCGTTCGAGTTCCCATCGTTGCGTCTTCAGGAGAACAAAGCCACCGAGCAAAGTCGCCAGACAATTCGAGGCCGTCACGGGGAAACCCACGCCGGCCAGCACATGGGCAGCCACGAGAGTGGGAAGCAAGGCCATCGCTGCAACCAGTGTGCCGCCAAGGGCAAGGCCGAGCAGAACGACGTCGGTGAAACCGGGAGATCTCTTGCTGGTCCAGACATGGCCGGCGACGCCGATGCCGGCTGCGCATGCAATGGTGATAATGCCATCGACCATCGCCGTGCCGCCGACGGCAAAGCGGAAGGCGATCGCCAGCGACGCGGCAAAAGCCGCCGCCATCGGCCCCCCGAACATGCCGGCCAATGCCAGCGGCGAAAAACGCAGGTCGATATAGATGCCGGGATGAAACTCGATCGCGAGCAGTATGGACCCGATGGAGGCGCCGCCCGCTATTATCCCGAAGGCGATCTTCTCTTGCGCGAAGGAACGGCGCTGAAACTGGATAGAAAAGAGCGCCCACAGCGACATCGCCAGAGACACGAAGGAAAGGTTGCCACCAAATTGCGTCCAGATGCCATTCACCGCGTTGGGTCCACCTTCCAAACCATGTAATAAACATGTCATACGACAACACTGGTTTGGGCTTCGTTAAGTCGGACAGCCGGTTGCGCCATTCACCGGCTAATGCACCGGATATCGCGCTCTTCTGCGGGATCCGGCCGGATGGGACGCCATTGCCCGAACCACCGCAGACCGAGGTTTCTCACTTCAGTCTCGATTCCACGCAGAAGCGTTATTGGTTAGAATGCAGTGTCGACCACGAGCAGCAAACGAATATGGAATGCGGAGCCTTGACATGAGGACGCGACATTGGGACCGCAGGGGCGACGGCGGGCTGACCTTTACCGAACTCGGGTTCGGCACCGCGCCTCTCGGCAATCTTTATCGGGCGATAACCGATGAAGAGGCGGCAGCAGTCTTGGATGCGGCCTGGCAACACGGCATCCGTTACTTCGACACTGCGCCGCTCTACGGGCTTGGCCTCGCCGAGAGGCGGCTTGGCCGCTTTCTCGCTACGAAACAGCGTAAAGACTTCGTCGTCTCGACAAAAGTCGGCAGGCTCCTCAAGGTCTGTCGACCCGAACAGCGGACCGGCATCGGTAAATTCTTCGACACGCCCAATCGCCGAGAGGTTTTTGACTACAGCTACGATGGCATCATGCGATCGTTCGAAGCCTCTTTCGAGCGCACCGGGCTCGACTGCTTCGATATTCTCTTCGTGCACGATCTGGATGTCTTCAATCACGGCAACCAGGCCGCCTGCGACCATTATCTCGAGCAATTCATGAACGGTGGGTATCAGGCCATGACCTCGCTGCGCGATCAGGGAGTGGTGAAAGCCATCGGTGGCGGAATAAACGAGTGGGAGATGTGCCAGACGCTTGCCGAGCGTGGCGACTTCGACCTGTTTCTGCTTGCCGGACGCTATACTCTGCTCGAGCAGGAGGCGTTGGAATCCTTTCTTCCCCTGTGCGTCGCCCGCAATATCGGCATCGTGCTCGGCGGTCCCTATAACTCCGGCATACTGGTGACAGGCCCGATTGCCGGCGCGCAATACAATTACTCTGACGCCCCGTCACACATCCTCGATAAAGTCCGGCGCATCGAACAAGTCTGCCTGAAATACAACGTCGCTCTCTCGGACGCGGCTCTCAACTTTCCGCTCTTCCATCCGGCTGTCGTTTCCGTCATCCCAGGCGGCCAGTCGATCGATCAGGTGGCGTCCAACGACCGGGCGCGGAACAGACATATCCCTCGCGAACTGTGGGAGGACCTGAAATCGCTGGGCTTGATGCGCGGTGATGCGCCCCTCTCGCGCTGACTTACCTACTTCATTGCGGATGAAAAATTGGCCCTGCACATCAAACGAATCTACGAGCCGAAAGAAGACAGGGATGGCACGCGTATTCTGGTCGACAGGCTGTGGCCGCGCGGCTTGAAGAAGCAGGTGGCGGCGGTCGATGTCTGGCTGAAGGACATAGCGCCGAGTCCGGGGCTGCGCCGATGGTTCGGCCATGATCCGGCCAAATGGAGCGAATTTCAGCGTCGTTACCGCGACGAGCTCAAAAAGAACTCATCAGCCGTCGAGGAGCTCGAACGCCTGATCGGGCGGTCGGACGCCACGCTTCTCTATTCGGCGAAAGACCAGGCTCACAATCATGCGATCGTGCTTCAAAGTTTTATCGGCGAAGCCTGAAGCGCTTCGAAAATTTCCGGGAACCTTTTCGACCGATCTGCATCCAATGCTCGCTTCCATCCGACAAAGGAGACAGATCATGTTCAAACGAATTCTCGGCGCAACCTTCATCGCGGCATCGCTCGGCACCGCCTCGATCGCCGCCGACGCCAAGCCGACCGATCCTCAGATCGCCCACATCGCCTATACGGCGGGGCAGATCGATGTCACCGCCGCCGCGCAGGCGTTGAAGAAGAGCAAGAATGCCGAGGTTATCGAATTCGCCAAAACCATGGAGCGGGACCACAAGGCCGTCAACGACCAGGCGCTCGCCCTCGTCAAAAAGCTGAAGGTGACGCCTGAGGACAACAAGATCAGCCAATCGCTCTCGACCCAGGCGAGCAAGGAACTGAAGACGCTTGACGCCCTCGACGGTGCAGCCTTCGACAAGGCCTATGTCGAAAACGAAGTCGCTTATCACAAGTCAGTCAACGATGCCCTTGCCAAGGTGCTGATCCCCTCAGCTCAGAACAAGGAGCTGAAATCGCTGCTGGAAACGGGCCTGACCCTGTTCAAGCAACACCAGACGCATGCCGAGCATCTCGCTTCGATGATCAAGTAGGGTCGCGATGGGATCGCTGATGAAACTGCTGCCGCTGTTGTTGGCGCAGCTCTGGGCAAGCAGCGGGGTCGCCTCAGCGGCGGAATATCAGGTCACGATCGCGGGCATGAAATTCGGGGTGCCGCCTAACGAGCTGCATGTCGGCGATGTGATCGTCTGGCGAAACGATGATATATTCCGGCATACAGCGACGGCTCGCGACAAGAGCTTCGATGTCGACCTGCCGCCGAAATCGGAGGCGCGGATGACGGTCAACCGGGCGGGAGCGGTCGATTTCTATTGCCGCTTTCATCCCGCCATGACGGGCGAACTGGACGTCCGGCCGTAAGGCCGGGCTCCGATCCAAAGCAATGCGGAGATTTGCATGACAGCCATTGCGGTTCCGGTCGCGCGACGCCGGCAGAATATATCAGCGCTCCCCGATGTCGAACTCGTGCCCCTTGCGAGGCAGGGCGACGAACCCGCCATCCGCGTCATCGTCCAGCGGTACAATCAGCGCCTGTTCCGCACGGCGCGCGCCATTATCCGCAGCGATTGGGAAGCCGAAGAGGTCGTGCAGGCCGCCTATGTCAAGGCCTTCACCAATCTCGCGACATTCCGCGGCGAGTCCGAGCTTTCGACATGGCTGACGCGGATTGCGCTCAACGAGGCGCTGGGCCGCGTGCGCAGCCGAAAGAACACCGCCGGGCTTGAGGAAATCGACATGCAGACGACATCGGGGGGCGGCGAAGTCCTCCAGTTCCCCTCCTCGCTCTCCGCGACCGACCCGGAAAGCGAGCTTTCGCGAAGCCAGGCGCGGCATCTTCTCGAACAGGCCGTCGACGACCTTCCCGACGAATTTCGCGCCATCTTCGTGCTGCGGGATGTCGAGGGCATGAGCACGGAGGAGGCCGCATCCTATCTTGGCATCAAACCCGAAACCGCCAAGACCAGGCTGCATCGGGCGCGGAAGGCGATGCGCCAGTCGATCGAGAAACAGCTCTCGGGCGCATTTGCGGCCCTGTTCCCCTTCGACGGCGCCCGTTGCGCCTCAATGGGCGACCGCGTCATCGCAGTTCTTCGTCAGACATCGTGAGTTCCGACAACAGCACGCGTTTGCTTCGACGCAGCAGGTGACGGGCGCGATTACCCGCGACGCCACCTCTCGTTGGGGCTGGAGTCGCCAACTGAAGGGTGCCGCCGAAGCACGATGATTTCCGCCTTGGGCACGGCTCTGCTGTAACAGGAATATGTCATCGCAGAAGCTCAAAAGACGCCTGCGACCTGCTGAAGCGGCGCCGAGAAGGCTCACCCCGCGCGCCGACAGCGCGGCGATATCCACAATTCGCAAACATATCCGATAAGCGCAGCAAACAGCGAGCCGGCAACGCATCTTCTATCGCGAACGGAGAAATTAACAAACGCTCAAGTTTTCCAGATACATCTTGCTTTTGCTATTTTTTGTCTTGCGTCACGGTGTGTTTTGAAGTCGGCTCTTTCATATGCGCTTGCTCGAATTACGAGCGCCCTCCGCAGTCTCGAAAGGGACAGAGGCGGTAACGTCGCCATCGTCGTCGCGCTCAGCCTCGTGCCGATGCTCATCGCCGTCGGCGCGAGCTTCGACTATATTCGCAGCTACAATGTCCGGCAGAGGATGCAGAGCGATCTCGACGCGGCCCTGATCGCCGCGGTCAAGCAGATCAACAACACCGAGGATACCGACGCTCTCAAGGAGAAGGTTGCCGACTGGTTCCATGCGCAGGTGGACAACAGCTACACGCTTGCTGATATCGACATCGATACCGTGAACCACAACATCACGGCGACGGCGAGCGGCACCGTTCCGACGACATTCATGAAGATCGCCAACATCGAGACCGTTCCCGTCAGCGTGGCAAGCGCCGTCAAGGGCCCCGCCACGTCCTATCTCAATGTCTATATCGTCATCGACACATCGCCGTCGATGCTGCTGGCGGCGACGACGTCCGGCCAGTCGACCATGTATTCCGGTATCGGATGCCAGTTTGCCTGCCACACGGGTGATGCGCACACTATCGGCAAAAAGACATACGCCACCAACTATGACTACAGCAAGGAAAAGGGAATAAAGCTGCGCGCCGATGTCGCCGGCGACGCCGTACGCGAAGTGCTCGACATGATCGACGAATCCGACGAGAATCATGAACGTATCAAGGTCGGGCTTTACAGCCTCGGGGATACGCTTTCAGAGGTTCTGGCACCGACGCTGAGCACGGATACGGCGCGGACCCGCCTCGCGGACGCCAGCTACGGCCTCACCAGCGCGACCTCGAAGGCCGCCACTTATTTCGACGTTTCGCTATCGACGCTCAAACAGAAAGTCGGCGCCGGAGGGGACGGAACCTCCTCGAGCTCTCCGCTCAAACTGGTTCTGCTGCTGACGGACGGTGTCCAGTCCAAACGCGAATGGGTGACCAACGGAGTGGTCTGGAAGAGCGGGAAGGCGATCTCCGGATCCTACTGGAACAAGGTGGCGCCTCTTAATCCCGACTGGTGCGGCTATCTGAAGAACCAATCCAATACGATGGCCGTGCTCTATACCGAATACCTGCCGCTCACTTCGGACTGGGGCTATAACGCAACCGTCGGCTCGACCATGGCGAGCGCCAACTGGAAGAACACCTGGGGCGGCACCATGGACAGCGGCGTGTCGACCAGCATTACGAGACGCGATTATATTCCCTACGCGCTTGCCGACTGCGCATCGTCGAAGAGCCTGTTCATATCGGCATCATCGTCGACGGAAATCACGGCGGGCCTGTCGACGCTCTTCACTCAATATCTCTCTTCCGTCCGGCTGACCCAATGACCGCAAGAAACCGCTTTGCATTGCTTCGCCGCCTGCTCGGCGATCGCAAGGGGGTGGCTGCGATCGAATTTGCGATCCTGGCCCTGCCGCTCTTCATCATGATCTTCGGCATTATCGAA
Organism: Rhizobium sp. NLR10b; assembly: GCF_019685435.1. Lineage (NCBI taxonomy): Bacteria > Pseudomonadati > Pseudomonadota > Alphaproteobacteria > Hyphomicrobiales > Rhizobiaceae > Rhizobium > Rhizobium sp. NLR10b. The sequence goes on from NZ_JABDWV010000019.1 coordinate 19,624, forward strand.
GTGTCGCTGATGTTCTTCGTCAACTCCTCGCTGGACGCTTCCGTTCATAAAATCTCCCGGATGATCCGCACCGGCGAGGTGGCGTCATCGAAGATCACACTGGCCACTTTCAAGAGCAAGATTTGCGACGACATGCTTCTGTCCTTCAGTTGCTCGAGCGGCCTCGTCGTCAAGGTCAGCGTGCTTTCCGACCTGTCCTCCGCCACCCGCGCCGATCCGATCGACGACAGCGGAAATCTCGCCGTCACCCAGACCTATGATATCGGCAAGGGCAGCGACTACATCCTCGTGCAGGCATTCCTGCCCTGGGAGGCCACCGTCAACTTCTTCAGCCTGTCGAGCGCCAAGCTTTCGGACGGCCGCTATCTCCTCGGATCCTCCGCTCTGTTTCGCAATGAACCTTTCTGACATGATCACGAAACGGAACCTCATCCTTCTCGGTCTCGCCCGATCCTGCACCGGCCGCCTCGCATGCGACCGCACGGCCGCTTCGGGCGTGGAATTCGCATTGGTGCTGCCGATCCTGATCGTGCTGCTGTTCGGCACCGTCGATCTCGGCCATGCCCTCACCGTCAGCCGCAAAATAGACGAGATCGCCTCCAGCACAGGCGACATGATCGCGCAGCAGAGCACCTGGACGAAGACCGACGTCACCAAGCTTCTTTCCGGCGCGAGCTTCATCCTGCAGCCCTATGAGACCACCGGGCTGACAATCACGGTCACGGTCAATGACGTCGACAACGGCGGCAAAGCGACGGTCAACTGGTCCGCCGCGTTCAACACCGCGTCGCTTGCTTCCGGGACGGCAAGCGCGATCGACATACCGGCGAAGATCCAGGAGACAGGCGTCCAGGTGGTGCTGACGCGGGTGCAATACACCTTGACGACACCGGTATCGGCATTTTTCTCGAACTTCACCGGGCAGAACGGCTACAGCTTCGACCACCATTTCTTCAATCGCCCGAGAGTCAGCGACACGATCAGTTACAACTAGACTGTATGTTCGTGATCGGTGGATTATGAGATTCCCGGTCGCTTGCCGTCACGTCGACAATGATGCATTGCTCGCCGGCTTGACCTGCCTTCTTAGGCAAGATGAAGGACGGGATTCCCGAGGTCGGGGGCATCCATCTCGGGAATGGATACAGGGCCGGCCGTTTTCATGGCGACATCGGCGGGCAAGCCGATCCCGATCCGCAGGATAGGATAGACGCCTTTCGTATCGCGACCGAGGCGGCGCGGCTGGTCAGCGCCAAATTTGGGGCCGAGAAGAATGCGGGATCAGCGCGCCATTATGGAGAGCTTGTCAAGACATTGGAACAGCAGAACGATTGAATGACTTTCATATGAGCGCGTCACTGCAACGGCGATCCAGCGCTTCGCCCTGTCGCAGGCCGATAACCGCGAGATCGAGCCGGCTCACCCGGCGAGCTTGACGATGCCGTAGGGATTGAACTTGAACTCATCCACGTCATAGGTGGAATCGAAGGAGAGGCTTGCGCCCCGTGCCTTGAGCGTCGCATCGAGACCCTGCTTGCCGATCTCCCCGGCAACTGCATCCATGATGGCAACGACCTGCCTTTCGCTACCGGCCGTCTCCGGCACATAGACCTCCGGCAGCCCCACGAGATGGAAGCCGACGCTTTCCAGATAACCGCGCGCCGAGAGCGGCCTCTTGGCAAAGGCCAGGCGGCCGACGCGCTGCTGGGCGAGCGGATCGCCGGCTTTCTGCGCTTCGGCGCCTTGGCCGATCAGTACTCTCCATCGATCGAGCCCATGTGCGATACCGGCGCTTTCGCCCTTGACGGCAACCGCTCCCGCGTCAATCAGCTGCTCGACGAGACGCAGAGCCGTCATCGACACCTTGATGGTGTCTGCCTGCGTCATGCTCGGCCCGAGGACATAGAGGACGGATTGATGATCGGCGACGGCTTTCTCGTCCGTCTCGTTCCAGGCATCGGGTTCGACCCGATCCCAGCAGACATCGAATGACCGGCTCATTCGGTCATCCGGCTCCGCCTGCGAATAATCCTCATCGACGCTGAAGCCGGTGGCGAAATCACGGATCGCGTTGGCCGCCGCTTCGGACAAGCGGCTGAGGTCGCGATCTCTCCCGAGAAAACAGAGGACATGCCGGGGTGTCACCGACGACGCCTCCTCCTGGGCGATTGTCTCCGGACTGGTGTCGATAGCGAAAGAAGGTTTCCAGCCAACCATGGCCCATAGGGACCCCAACAGCGCGCGACGCAGGATATGCAAGAGCGATGCCTCCGTTCGGCCGAATCTTTACAGCTTCCGCTTGTAAACAAATGACACCCGAAACGAAAGCGGATCTCGCGACTATACGTCGTGCTATTCAATCCCAGATATCCTCTTGAGCAGAGCCTTCAGGGTAGGGATCGTCATCGTCTGCCACCTTTAATCGGGCCGTCCTTTCTTGGGCGATGCGCTGGTTCCATCCGCCGGTCGGGGGCAGCGTCGACAAGATCACGTGAAAAAATTAAATTTGCCTGCAAGCTGTTTTTCTGGCGCAATGGATACCAGGTCGAGAGAAAGGGACTTAAGTGTCTCAAAGAACCGAAAATGAAGCGAATTCGCGGAACGGGCTCGAAGGACATTACCAGGTCAACAGCATCGGATTCGTCGGAACCGGCGTCATCACCGAGGCGATGGTTCGCGGGCTCCTCGCTGAGCCGGCCTATGCCTCGCAGATTCACGTCTCTCCGCGAAGCGCCCACATTGCGGAAACGCTGGCAGGCGAATTCGCCGCCGTGAGGATCGCCAAGGACAACCAGGACGTCGTCGATCGCAGCGACACGGTGTTCCTGGCGATACGACCGCAGATCGCCGAGGAGGTCGTGCGGGAACTGTCGTTCAGGGCCGGGCAGACAGTCGTCAGCGTCGTCGCGGCGACGGAGCGCCAGGCTCTCATCGACTGGATCGGCGCCGACGTGCATCTCGTGCAGGCGATCCCCCTGCCCTTCGTCGCAGCTCGCCAAGGCGTGACCGCCATCTACCCGCCTGATAATACGGTCGCAGCGCTGTTCGACACGCTCGGTGCCGCCGTCCAATGCCAGTCGAGGAAGCAATACGATCTACTCGCAGCCGCAAGTTCGATGATGTCGACCTATTTTGGGATCATGGAAACGGTTGCCGGCTGGCTGGAAAGGAGCGGCCTCGAAAGGGCGAAAGGCCACGCCTACATTGCCCCGCTCTTCGCAAGCCTGGCGCAAAAGGCGAGCGGCCCGGGCGCTGAGCCCTTCAGCACACTGAGCCGCGAATTCGCAACCAGGGGCGGGCTGAACGAGCAGGTTCTGTCCGACTTCGAGAAAAAGGGCGGCATCGCGGCGCTGACCGAAGCGCTCGACGGCGTGCTCGCTCGCATCGAGGGCAGAAACTAAAAAGTAGGCGGCGTGCAGGCGCTGATGACTTCGCAGGCCACCGGCCCGACGCAGCGGAACCGGTGTGGGCGCCGGCTTTCGAAATAGTAGGCGTCACCAGGCCCCAGCACGCGCCGTTCGTCGTCGACCGTGACCTCGAGCCTTCCCGAGAGCACGATCCCGCCCTCCTCTCCCTCGTGGACAAGAGGAATTTTTCCGGTGTCGGCGCCCGGCTGGTAGCACTCCTTGAGCATCTGCAGGCTGCGCCCGAACAAGGTTTCGCCAACCTGCTTGTAGGAAATGGCACCCTTGCCGATCTCCACCAGTTCCTCGGCCGCGTAGAAAGCCTTTTTTGGACGTTCGGGTTCGAAGGCGAAGAATTCCGCCAGCCCGATCGGGATGCCGTCGAGAATTCGCTTCAGGGCTCCAACCGAGGGATTGGAGGCGTTCGATTCGATCAGCGAGATCGTCGAGTTCGGCACACCGGTGCGTTTGGCGAGCTCACGCTGGGAAAGCTTGTGGGCGATGCGGAGATGGCGAAGGCGGCTGCCGATGTCGACTGACATGATGCGGTCCGTTTGCGTTGTCCAGAATAGCTAAAATATGCCAGATGAACCAATATATTTCAACAGCTTGCGCGGACACAGAAAAGGACTTGTTCGTAAAGGAGAAATCATCATTCTCGGTCCATCCCAAGGAGGCCAGAATGGATCAGCTGAACAAGACGAACGCGCCCGTACTCGAAAATTTCTGGATGCCATTCACGGCGAACCGGCAGTTCAAGGCCACGCCACGGCTTTTGGCCACTGCGGAAGGAATTTATTACACCGACGTCGATGGAAACCGGGTGCTGGACGGCACGGCCGGGCTCTGGTGCTGCAACGCCGGCCACGGCCGCAAGAAGATCGCCCAGGCGGTCGAGCGGCAGCTTGCCACCCTCGACTATGCCCCGACCTTCCAGATGGGGCATCCGATCGCCTTCGATTTCGCCGCGAAGCTCGCGGCAACCGCGCCGGGCGGGGCTGACGCCAATCTCGACCGGGTCTTTTTCACCGGCTCGGGCTCGGAATCGGTCGATACGGCTCTGAAGATCGCCATCGCCTATCAGCGCGCGATCGGCCAGGGCACACGCACGCGCATCATCGGTCGCGAGAAGGGCTATCACGGCGTCGGCTTCGGCGGCATTTCCGTTGGCGGTCTCGTCAATAATCGGCGGGTCTTCCCGCAGATACCGGCCGACCACATGCGCCACACGCTCGACGTCGAGCGCAACGCGTTTTCGAAGGGGCTTCCCGCCCATGGCGTGGAACTGGCCGACGATCTCGAACGCCTGGTGCAGTTGCACGGTGCCGAAACCATCGCCGCTGTCATCGTCGAGCCGATGGCGGGATCGGCAGGCGTTATCCTGCCGCCGAAGGGTTATCTGGAGAAGCTGCGCGCGACCGCCGACAAGCACGGCATCCTGCTGATCTTCGACGAGGTCATCACCGGCTTCGGCCGTCTCGGCACGCCTTTCGCGGTGGATTACTTCGGCGTCGTGCCTGACCTGGTCACCACGGCAAAGGGCCTGACCAACGGCGCGATCCCGATGGGCGCGGTCTTTGCCAGCCGTAAAGTCCATGACGGGCTGATGATCGGACCTGACAATGCGATCGAACTCTTCCACGGCTATACCTATTCCGGCCATCCGGTCGCTTGCGCCGCGGGACTCGCAACCCTCGAAATCTACGAGGAAGAAGGGCTGCTGACGCGTGCATCCGACTTGGCCGAATATTGGCAGGACGCTCTCCATTCGCTGAAGGGCCTGCCCAGTGTCGTCGACATCCGCAATCTCGGACTGGTCGGCGCAGTGGAACTCGCTCCGCGTGACGGGGCACCGGGAACCCGCGCCTACGACGTCTTCGTCGATTGCTTCAAGAAGGGCCTGCTGATCCGTGTGACCGGCGATATCATCGCGCTTTCTCCACCGCTGATCGTCGAGAAAGACCAGATCGACACGATCGTCTCGACGATCGGCGATGCACTGAAGCGCGCGGCATAATCCCACCGCTTCCTGCCGATGCGGTGGCGAACCGGCCACCGCATCGGCTTACTCCAGGGGCACGCCAAGCCCGACTTTGACCCGGTCCATCGCAACAAAGGTGCGGAAGCGCTTGACGTTGTTGTTGCCGAAGAAGAGCCGCCGGGTGAGCGCCTCGTAATCGGCCATCGACAGCACGACGATGACAAGAATGAAATCGGCTTCGCCGGTGACGTAATAGCATTGCTGGATTTCCGGCGCGGCTGCGAACTCCGTCTTCGCCCGCTCGATCTGATCGCGGTTTCCCTGATCACCTCCACCTCGACGAAGATCGTGATGGACTGCCCGACTGCCTCCGGCGCGACGACCGAGACGTCCGCCCGGATCACCCCTTCCTCCCGCATCCGCTTGATCCGGCGCTGAACGGCGGGCGCGGACAGGTTCACCGCATCGCCGGTCGTGCGCTGCGGGGTCATATTGTCCCGCTGGAGAACGGCGAGAATCTTGCGATCGAAGGCATCGAGAGGCGATGGCTGAACGCGCTTGTTCAAATGGCCGGCTGGTGGTGACCAACCTGCAGACCATCGTCTCCAGGCGACTCGACCCGGCCGATATCGGCGTCGTCTCGGTTACCGAACTGATCACCGACGGCACGCGCAATGCGCTTCCCGGCGTCGCCCGCATTCTCGGCGATGCCCGCAGCTTCTGCTCCGAGATCAGCGAGACGATCGAAAGGCAGATGCGGATAATCGCCGAGGGCACAGAGGTCCTCTACACCAGGGAATTCGTCCCTCTGACGAACGACCCTGGCTTGACCGAGGAAGCGCTTGCCGTCGCGCGGGATGAATCCCGGCCGTGGTTAGCGCGTCGGCGCCCTAGCGCTTTGCGGTCTGCGACGGCAACTGGCCGAAGCGCTTCCTGTAGTCGGCTGCAAATCGCCCGAGATGGGTGAACCCCCATCTCAGCGCGATTTCGGCGATGGCCTGGGTTCCGTCTGATTCCAGCAGCTCGCGATGGGCGGCAATCATTCTGATTTCATGCAGATAGGCGATTGGAGTGGTGTTCCTGAACTGACGGAAGCCCTGCTGCAAAGTCCGAACGCTTACCTTGGCCGCCACGGCGATTTCGCTGAGGGAGATCGGTGCGGCGATGTGTTCCTGCATGAAATCCATGGCCCATTTCACATGGCGCGGGGCCGGGAGCGGAGCGGCACGCGCCAACTCCTCCGAATAGTGATGGGGACATGTCTCCAGAAGCAGGTAAACCGCCGCATCGCAGAGCGATTTTACGGCCAGTGGTGAGCGCTGCAGCAAGCCGTTGCCAGTGAGACCGCTGTGGAGGTTCGAGACGAGTTGCTGCAGGAGGAATCCCGGACCGGCCGTCAGATCGATGTCGGTATGGAAGCCGATATCGCCGCTGATCGTCCGCTCGCACATATGGGTGAGCTGCGCGGCGATCTTGGCGCGATCGATGAAAAGGCAGAAATGACGGCGGGGGCCGATGATCCTTGTTCCCTTGACGGCGCCCTGTTCCAGGATCACCCCGCGACCGGGTAGCGAATATATCGGCTCCCGCTTGCCGCCGAACAACATCATCCCCTGCGTCGGCAGGAACACAGCCAATCTATCAGCGACCCCGTCTCGCCTGCTGGAAATCGAGCCTTCATAAGAGCAATCGGCCACGCTTACATCTTCCATCGAGATGAAATTGCAGCGATACGCGATGGGCATCGTGCCTTCGGTCGAGACCCTTATTGTGGATGTCGGCGTCGACAGTGCTTCCGCGAGCTCATCCGCGTCGGTTCCGTTCTGCACCGTTGCCCGAAACGACACATTCGATACGGCCGACGATTGGACCACGCTGCCTGGTGCATGCCGATCGGGGCTAACGGACATTCGTGACCTCCTACGGTGATGCCCGCGAGTGACAGGCAATTTGTACCATATCGTTCATTCCTCCTGTCGTCCATTTCGCGTCAGCCGTATCGGCTGATTGCCAGGTCCTTGGCGTCGATTTCGGGCGAACGGTTGCTGACGAGATCGCCGATCAGCCGGGCCGAACCGGTGCTCATGGTCCAGCCGAGCGTGCCGTGACCGGTATTGAGGAACAGGCCGGCGACCTTGGTCGGGCCGATGACCGGCGTGCCGTCCGGCGTCATCGGGCGGAGGCCGGACCAGAAGGAAGCCCTGGAAACATCACCGCCGGGGAAGAGGTCGGTGACGGAATGTTCGAGCGTGCTGCGGCGAGCGAGACCGAGATCATTGGTATAGCCTGATATTTCGGCCATGCCGCCGACGCGGATGCGGTCGCCGAGCCGAGTGATCGCGATCTTGTAGGTTTCGTCCATCACGGTCGATTCCGGCGCGCGTGACGCATCGTTAATCGGGATGGTGAGCGAGTAGCCTTTGACCGGATAGACCGGCAGGCGGATACCAAAGGGCTTCAGCAGCAGCGGCGAGTAACTGCCCAGCGCGACCACCACAGCCTCGGCACTGATCCGCTCGCGGTCCCGAACGGGATCAGGAGCGGTGACAATCCCGCGCACGCGGCCTCCCTCGACATCCAGCGCCTTGATCGTCGTCCCATAGGCGAAACGCACACCGAGCGCCTCGGCTTTGGCGGCGAGCGCATTGGTGAACTTGAAGCAGTCGCCGGTTTCGTCCTTGGGCGTCAGCAACCCGCCGACGATCTTGTCGCGTACGTGCCTGAGCGCCGGTTCGACGCGAATGCAGCCGTCGCGGTCCAGCAGTTCATAGGGAATGCCGTCGGCGGCCAGCGCCTTGACGTCCTTGGCCGAAGCATCGAGCTGCTGCTGCGTGCGGAACAGCTGCAGGGTTCCCTGCATGCGTTCGTCATAGGTGATGCCGGTTTCTGCGCGAAGCTCGGCGAGCGCAATGCGGCTGTAATCGGCAAGGCGCAGCATGCGGCTTTTGTTGATCGCGTAGCGCTCGGAGCTGCAGTTCGACAGCATCCTCGCCATCCATGAGAGCATGGCCATGTCCAATTTCGGGCGCAGGATGAGCGGCGCATGTTTCATGAACAGCCATTTCATTGCCTTCATCGGAATGCCGGGTGCCGCCCATGGCGAGCAATAGCCGAAGGAGACTTCGCCGGCATTGGCAAAGCTCGTCTCCAGCGCCGGCCCCGATTGCCGGTCGACGACGGTAACCTCATGGCCTGCCTTGGCCAGCTGATAGGCGGATGTGACGCCGACGATGCCGGCACCCAGAACGATGACTTTCATGATGTCCCCAAGAATGAAGCCAGCCGGCTCTCAGCGATATTGCCTGTGATACCGATCGCCGAGACCGGTCAGGATTTCATAAGATATGGTGTCGGCATCGCGCGCAATATCCTCAAGCGTCTGATGCTGCCCGAGCACCTCGACAAGACTGCCGAGCGTCAGCGCGCCTTCGGGCAGCGCCGATATATCCACCGTGATGCTGTCCATCGAAACGCGGCCGACGATCGGCAGGCGCGTGCCCTTGTAATAGACGGCGCCGCGGTCGCTGAGGCAGCGCGGCAGGCCGTCGGCATAGCCGGCGGCAATGGTGGCAAGACACATTTCCCGTTGCGCGACATGCGCGCCGCCGTAACCAACCTTCGTGCCCGGTGATACGGTCCGCGTCTGCACGACGGCGACATCGAGGCTGACGACCGGCTCCATCAGGTTCGGCGCGCCGGCGCTCGCAGCGCCGCCATAAAGCGCGATGCCCGGCCGGGCGAGCACGCCATGATAGGCTTCGCCGAGGAAGACGCCGCCGGAATTGGCGAAGGAGATGTCGAAGCCTGGAAATTCGTCGGCGATGCAGGACATTTCTGCCAGCTGGTCGCCATTCTGCTCGCCATCGGTCTCATCGGCCGAAGCCAGATGGCTCATGATGAACAGGACTTCGATATTGGTGCCATTGCGAAGGGCTGTCGCCAGATCCGCCCTTTCCTCCGGGGGAAAGCCCAGCCGCGACATGCCGGTGTCGAATTGCAGGACGGCCGGCAGGCAGCGCTTCAGCGCGCGCGCCGCCGCCGACCATTGCTGCCACTGGGCAAGCGAATTCAGAACAGGGACAATATTCATTTCGGCGCAGGCAATTTCATTACCCGGCTGCAGGCCGTTCAGCACGAAAATCTGGGCGTCCTGCGCAAGCACCGGCCGGAGCCTCGCCGCCTCGACGAATTGAGCAACGAAGAAATGCCGGCAATCTTTGCCGTAGAGCGTTTTCGCCACCCGTTCCGCGCCGAGTCCATAGGCATCGGCCTTGACGACGGCGCCCGCACGAACCGGCGCCAGCATCGACACCAGCTTGCGATAATTGCGGCCGAGCGCAGCAAGATCGACCGTCAGGTAGCCTGTAGCCCCCTGCATGGTCGCGGCAGTATGTGCATGCGAAACCAAAATATCGCTGTCCATGTTCACCCTCTTGTTTCCCTGCAGTGTATGAAAGAATAAACGATATTGCAGGTCAATTTGTCATTGATTATTGCATCGATTGCATCTTATGCGCATGATCGGTGAAAATTTGGAATAATCGATCATGCCCGCCCTTGACACCACAGATCGCAACATCCTCAGGCTCCTGCGCCTCGACGCCCGGATGAGCAATGCCAAGCTTGCCGTCGAGGTCGGCCTGTCGCCGTCTGCTTGCCTCAGACGCATCAAGATCATGGAAAAGACGGGCGTGATCCGCGGCTATACGGCGCTTCTCGATACGAGCAATGCGGATGCGATGATTGCCGTCATCATCAACATCACTCTCGAACGGCAGACGGAGGACTATCTCGACCGTTTTGAGGCGGCCGTCCGCCGCCATCCGGAAATCCGCGAATGTTTCCTGATGACGGGTGGATCCGACTATCTGCTGCGCGTGGAAGTCGCCAATGCCGGCGAGTTCGAACGGATCCACAAGGAAATATTGTCGGCCTTGCCAGGCGTCCTCAGGATTCACTCCAGCTTCTCGATCCGCAATGTCCTGGCGACGCGCACCAAAAATAAGCGATGAGCAGGCGTCGGCCTGAATCGCTCTCCAGTCTTGCAGCCCGCGTCTCCAGACGCGTAGACGACACTGATCCTCGAATTGCTTCCCTGAAGCAGTTGCGGTGTCGGGCCGATCACTCCAACGGAGTCACTGATCACTTCGAGGCTCTGTCAGGCTAACCGGATAGAGTTGGCTTGCCCGAACTCCAATGCTTCCTGCGCCAATCGCCCTGCCAGTTCGGCAAACGACTGCGGCCGTCCAAAAGCATAACCCTGGAGAGTGTGGACGCCAAGATCGGCGAGCACTTTGGCATGCTCGAAGGTTTCCACGCCTTCCGCAATCACCTCCATGTCAAGCGCGCGCGCTATGTCGACCAGCGAACTGACAAGCCGGCGGCTGGGAACGGATTGCAGGATCGGCATCACAAGCTGGCGATCGATCTTGACGCGGTCCGGTCTGAGCTCGAGCAGGCCCAGCAAGGAGGCATGCCCCGATCCGAGATCGTCGATCTCAATGTCGATACCGAAGGACTTGATGGCCTGGATGTTCTGGCGCACCCGATCGCTCAGGCTGTCCAGGAATATCGTCTCTATCAGCTCGAAGCTCAATCGGCCGGGCGGGATGTCATAGCCGCCGAGTTTCGTTGTCAATTCGGGATCATCGAGACGCTCGGCGGAGAGGTTGATCGACAGCCGAACGCGCTCGAGCAGCGAGGCCGAGGATCTCATATCCAATAGGACGGCTCTCAGGATGACATCGTCAAGCTCTGCGACCAATCCGTTCGACGAGGCGAGAGGCAGGAAATGCGCCGGAGCGAGAATTCCTCTCGTCGGATGGTGCCATCTCGCCAGAGCTTCGACGCCGTTTACCCGGAAAGACCTGGCGTCGACCTGCACCTGGTAAAAAGGACGGATCTGGCCGAGCGCCAATCCGGATCGCAGATCCTGGACGAGCTGCCTTTCGTTCGCCAGCCTCGAAGCCATCTCGTCGGTAAAAATCTCGGCGCGATTCCGGCCATTCCGCTTGGCGTGGTACAAAGCCAGGTCCGACTGGGAGAGCAGCTTGGCAAAGTCTCCGCTCATGGCGCTGGCAACGCCAATGGAACACTGCACGCTGAGTGCCTGGTCGACACCAGGAAGCGGGCTTTCCAGGCGTCGCTGAATATGATCGAGCACCGCCCTCGTCCTGTCGGGCTCGTCTTCAGTGACGATGACTGCGAACTCATCGCCGCCGAGGCGCGCTGCGACGTCATCTGCGGAAATGGCCTCCAGAAGAATCTCGCTGACATGACACAGAACGAGGTCGCCGACCGCATGCCCGAAGCGATCATTGATCTCCTTGAAATGGTCCACGTCTATATGGAGAAGCGCAACCTTGACGCCCTCCTGCCTGGCAAGCTCGGACAGGGCGAAATCGAAACTACGCCGGTTCAAGAGACCGGTGAGGTGATCGTGATCGGCCGCGAACCGAGCTTCCGCGCGGCTCCTCTCCAGTTCCTTGTTGAGCAGGACGTCGTCGGTCACATCCCATTCGGCGCCGACAAAGCAGGGGTCGCCGGCCACATCGACGAAATAGCGAGCGCGCGAACGCAGATAGCGGATCGCTCCGTCTGGTCGAACAATGCGAAATTCCGATGCGTAATCCGATCTGGTTTCGATCGCCCGCAGAAATATTTCATTGGTCGCCGCCAGATCATCGGGGTGGACGCTGTCCAGCCAGATAACATCAAGCGGCGCTTTCGGAACGCCATAGATCAGCTTGAGCTGCTCGTCCCAGCGCGTCTGATTTTTTGCGATATTGTGTTGCCAGATGCCAATCCTGGATGCCTCAAGAGCCAAGCCAAGCTGGCGAAGCAGATTTTCAAGTTCGACATTCGTTCTGGATCGTTTGCTGCTCAAGGCAATCTCGCTGTTACGTTCGCCCGAGTGTCGCATTGAATATCTTAAAGAGTGCTAATCGAGCGAAGGCCAAAGACCCTGTTGGCCAATCAGTCAGCCGATAAACGGCCAGTGCGATGCACAAATATAACGCTCTTGCGAATGCCACCGCCCTGGTAACAGCACAAATACTAATCACATATTCAGACTGCCCAGGAAATAAGCAAGCTCGAACTGACCTATTTTTGCCTTTCAGCTCATGAAGTTACTGCCGTCGCTTTGGACTTGGCACACCGATTGCAGGCCTTCAATGTGCATCGGTCAACGGCGACCGCTGCAGATGGGCGCGACATAAGCGCTTACGTTAGACATCGACGTCGCAAGGATTGCCATCCGGGATGCACTCATCCCGTGGACGCATTCCGGCGGCGTTTTTTTGCGTCCGAATTCACCAAGCAGAGGGGAACCTGCAGATGAAGAAGATTTCGACGACTGCGATATCGGCAACCGGCATCACCCGCCGGAGCATGCTCAAGACGACTGCAGCGGCCGCCCTCATCGGCGCCGTCAAGACCGCCTTTCCCTCCGGCGCCTTTGCGGCCGGGGCAGGCCCTGAAGTGAACGGCATCAAGCTCGGCTTCATCGCGCTCACGGATTCCGCGCCGCTGATTATCGCCAAGGAAAAAGGCCTGTTCGAAAAATATGGACTTCCGGAAACGGATGTCGCCAAACAGGCGTCCTGGGGTGCGACGAGAGACAATCTGGTGCTGGGCGGCGCAGCCAACGGTATCGACGGCGCTCACATCCTCTCGCCGCTCCCCTATCTCATGCACACCGGCAAGGTGACGCAGAACAACAAGCCGGTGCCGATGGCAGTCCTTGCCCGGCTCAATCTCGACAGCCAGGGCATCTCCGTCGCCAAGGAATATGCCGAAACCGGCGTCCAGCTCGATGCCTCGAAGCTGAAGGCAGCCTTCGAAAAGAAGAAGACCGAAGGCAAGGAGATCAAGGCCGCCATGACCTTCCCGGGCGGCACCCACGACCTCTGGATCCGCTACTGGCTTGCCGCCGGCGGCATCGACCCGAACAAGGACGTTTCGACCATCGTCGTGCCGCCGCCGCAGATGGTGGCCAACATGAAGGTCGGCAACATGGACGTTTTCTGTGTGGGCGAGCCTTGGAACGAGCAACTCGTCAACCAGGGCATCGGCTTCACGGCAGCCACCACCGGCGAGCTCTGGAAGGGCCATCCCGAAAAGGCGCTGGGGCTCCGCGCCGAATGGATCGAAAAGAACCCGAATGCCGCCAAGGCCCTGCTGATGGCCGTCATGGAAGCGCAGCAATGGTGCGACAGCATGGACAACAAGGCGGAGATGGCGGAGATTCTCGGCAAGCGTCAATGGTTCAACGTTCCGACCAAGGATGTGCTCGGCCGCCTGAAGGGCGATATCAATTATGGCAATGGCCGCGAGGTCAAGGCGACCGATCTCTACATGAAGTTTTGGAAGGACGGCGCCTCCTACCCGTTCAAGAGCCACGATGCCTGGTTCATGACGGAAAACATCCGTTGGGGGAACCTGCCGGCGACGACCGATGTGAAGGCGCTGGTCAACCAGGTGAACCGCGAGGATATCTGGCGCGAGGCTGCCAAGGATCTCGGCATCGCTGCTGCCGACATTCCCGCATCGTCGTCCCGCGGCAAGGAAACCTTCTTCGACGGCAAGGTCTTCGATCCTGAAAATCCCTCCGCCTACCTGGAGAGCCTTTCGATCAAGGCCGTCTCCTGATCCCGCCTCCGGCGCGCGAACGGCGCGCCGGCCTTCCATTCCCGTGAGGAGCGCGCTGATGTCCGCCCTGGCAAATAAAGAAAATCCCTCGATCGTCGCCTCTGCAAAGCCGGCGGCGAAGGTTCTGTCATTCTCCGGCAAGCAAGCATCGCGGATCGATTTTCGCCGCGCGGCGCTGACCGCACTTCACAATGTCGTTCCGCCGGCCGTCGTGCTGGCTCTCGTCCTCCTCCTCTGGCAGGCGCTCTGTTCATCGGCGGACGCCTCTCTGCCTTCGCCGCACCAGGTCTGGCAGGATAGCTACGACCTCATCGCCTATCCGTTCTTCAACTACGGCTCCCAGGATATCGGGCTCGGCTGGCGGGTGCTGGTCTCGCTGCAGCGCGTGGCTTATGGCTTCGGCCTTGCCGCAGTCACCGGCGTCATCATCGGGGCGATCATCGGTCAATCGGTCTGGGCCATGCGCGGCCTCGATCCGATCTTCCAGGTGCTGCGCACGGTGCCGCCGCTCGCTTGGCTGCCGCTGTCGCTCGCCGCATTTCAGGATTCCAGCCCTTCGGCGATCTTCGTCATCTTCATCACCTCGATCTGGCCTGTCATCATCAACACCGCCGTCGGCGTCCGCAATATTCCGCAGGATTATCGCAACGTCGCCAAGGTGCTGCGGCTCAACCAGCTCGAATTCTTCTGGAAGATCATGCTGCCGTCGGCGGCCCCTTACATCTTCACCGGCCTCAGGATCGGCGTCGGCCTTTCCTGGCTCGCCATCGTCGCGGCCGAAATGCTGACCGGCGGCGTCGGCATCGGCTTCTTTATCTGGGATGCGTGGAACTCCTCGCGCCTTCCCGACATCATCGTCGCGCTCGCCTATATCGGCATCGTCGGTTTTGCTCTCGACAAGCTGGTGGCCGCGCTCGGCAAACTCGTCACCCGCGGCGCCATGGCCAACTGAGGACCATACCGATGAACGCCTATCTCAAGCTCGATCATATCGACAAGCATTTCGATCGCGGCGGCGTGCGCGCCGAAGTCCTGAAGGACATCAACCTGACGATTTCTCAGGGCGAATTCGTCTCGATCATCGGCCATTCCGGTTGCGGCAAGTCCACCCTGCTCAATCTCATTGCCGGCTTGACTCCGGTTTCGGCAGGCGCCGTGCTTCTGGAAAATCAAGAGGTCAACGAGCCGGGCCCGGAACGCGCCGTCGTTTTTCAGAACCATTCGCTCCTGCCCTGGCTGACGGTCTATGAGAACGTGAATCTCGCCGTCTCCAAGGTCTTCAGCCGAACGAAGACCAAGGCCGAGCGACATGACTGGGTGATGGCCAATCTCGACCTCGTGCAGATGGCCCATGCCAGGGACAAGCGGCCCGCGGAGATATCCGGCGGCATGAAGCAGCGCGTCGGCATTGCCCGCGCGCTTTCAATGGAGCCGAAGATCCTGCTGCTCGACGAGCCGTTCGGGGCACTCGACGCATTGACCCGCGCCCATCTTCAGGATGCGGTGATGGAGATCCATAGCCGGCTCGGCAACACGATGGTGATGATCACCCATGATGTCGATGAAGCGGTGCTGCTCTCCGACCGCATCGTGATGATGACCAACGGCCCGGCGGCTCGCATCGGCGAAGTGCTCGACGTCACCATGCCACGCCCCCGCAACCGCATCGAGCTCGCCTCCGACCGGACATATCTCAAATGCCGCGAGGCCGTGCTCAAATTCCTTTACGAACGCCACCGCTTCATCGAAGCCGCGGAGTAAATCCCGCGGAGATTGCCAATCGGGCCGCGTTACGCATACTGGCCTGATGCAGCAATCAGAAAATCAACCGGCCGCCATCGATGTCGTGCTCTGGAAATATCCGAAGAACGACAGCGGCGAGAAGCGCTGGATGCAGTGGCTTTCACCGAATGAGCGGGAGCGCGCCGCGACCTATCGCTTCGAGCGCGACCGGACCTCGTTCATCGCCGGCCGCTGTCTGCTGCGGCAAGTGCTGAGCGCGCATACCGAGACGCAGCCTGACAAGCTGCTGTTGCAGGCGGATGCGTACGGCAGGCTGAGGGCCGAGGGTCGCGACGGGCTGCAGTTCAGCCTTTCCAATGCCGACGGGCTGGTGGCCGTCGCCGTCACTTCAGAATGCGAGCGCGTCGGGATCGACTGCGAACGCGCCGACGCCGAAATCGAAGCGGCGGCGTTGGCGAGCTATTGCAGCCTGGACGAACGGCAGTGGCTCGATCAACTGCCTCCGGGCGAACGATCGCGTGCAGCCGTTGCCCTTTGGGCGCTCAAGGAGAGCCATCTCAAGGCACTCGGGGTAGGCTTGCGTGAAGATCCCCGCAGCGTCGCCTTTTCCTGGCAGGACGGCATCCCCGACCTGGTTCAGAGCGGCGCACCGGACCGGCAATGGCATCACCGCCTGATCGAGAGCGGCAGCCAGCACGTCGCCGCGCTGGCCGTCCACTCACAATTTCGCGCCCCCAGCATTCATGTCCTGACGTTTCAGGATGACAGCATGCCGTCCGAATGGCCGGCCCGGAGCTGATGCGACATGGCAGAAGCTGCCTCCGTCGCCCAGACCAGTTGGGCATTGTCAGGCTCGGCATCGAAATGCTGCCGGCCGAGAAGGGTGTTGACGATCTTGGCGCTACGCCACGCCATGAGGCTGAGCTGCGAGTCGGCTATGCCGTGCGAGTATCGGCCGGCGTTCTGCGCAAACAGGCGGTTGGTCCTCGGGCCTGTCCACTGCATCGTGTAGTCGTCGTTCAGGGTGGGATAGCCGTTTCTGTCGAAGCTGATCCTTTCGCTTAGCGATCCGAGCGCATCCGGCAAACGGAACCTGTAGCCGGTTGCCAGCACCACCGCATCGGCATGCAGCACCTCGATCCCGCCATCGAAATGGTTGCGGACGATGAGCCGATAGGCATTGCCGTTCCGCTCCATCTGGATCACGTCGCGGTTCGGCGACAAAGATGCATTCAGCGTGCTCTGCTCAAGGTAACGCAGCGCATAGAGGCGGCGGTAGATCGAGTGGATCGTCGAAATCGACAGGCCGTCACTCGTCAGGATCGAGTTCTTCAGGGCCGCCTGCTTCTGCTCGCTGCTGAGCTTCAGATAGGCCTGCACATATTCCGGCGAGAAGACCTGGTTCGAAAACGGCGTATCGTTGATGGGCTCGAAATTATGGCGCCGGCTGATCCAGGTCAGTTCCATGATCGAACCGGGATCGCCAAGCAGCGCATCGACCACCTCGCCGCCGCTCTGGCCGCCGCCGACCACGACAATGCGGGAAGCGCCGAGATCGATGAGGCGCGATTTGGCCTCGCTATTGTGGAAGCAATCCGCACCCAGGAAGGGTTTTGCCCAGTCAGGCACGAAGGGCGAAGACCCGGTGCCGATCACCAGGTTGCGCGCTTCTTCCTGGCCGTCATCGAAGCGCAGGACGAAGCGGTCGTCGCGGTGCTCGACGTCGCGGATCTCGGCGGAGAACCGCAGACCTTCCACGCCCTTGGCGACCCAGGCGAGATAACGCGCGAATTCCTGCCGGGGGACGGCCTCATAATTGGCGTTCAGGAAGGCGTAGAGCCGCTTATGCGCGACCAGATAGGAGATGAAGGACCAGCGGCTGGTCGGCAGGACCGGGGTGACGAGGTCCTTAAGGAAGGACGATTGCAGCTCGACGCCGGGCATCATCATGCCGGGATGCCAGTCGAAGGCGCCGCGCCGCTCGAAGAAGCGGCTGCGGACCTCGGGCACGGATTCGAGCAGGCAGGCAAGGCTCAGATTGGAGGGACCGATGCCGATGCCGGCAAGATCGAGCGACTCGTTCAGGGCATCCCTGCGGGTAAAAGCGACGGTCATGCGTTGTCCTTCTCTGTTTCCTTGAGACGCAGGGCAAGCCTTGAGTGGAAGGCCGGAGACCCGATCATGTGCAGGTGGTTGGTGCCGGTAATGATTTCGGCCGCGTGCGCCCTCGGCGACAGGCAGCGCCAATCGATCAGGTTCAGGCCGCGATTGAGGCTGTCGTCGGCTGCCCAGGGATAGATCGGCACGTCATGGGGAACGAGCCGATGCTTGCGGAAGATCAGGGCATTGTCGATCAGCACCCAGAACGTATGTTCGCGGCTGCTGATATCGGGCCCGTCTGTGGGAAGCGGGTCCTTCTCGTCGCCGACGAAGCGCAGGAACTGCTCGTAGGTGTCGGCGTCCATCGTCGAAAGCAGCCGGTCCCATTCCGGGCGCATCGCGGTCTTTTGCAGCCATGCCTGCACGTCCCGGTGAAGCGCGTCGCGCTCGTCCGGCCGGAAGCGCGGCTTGGCGCCGATCGCGAATTCCGATCCGAGATCGCAGACATCGACCATCGCCATCATCCGGACGTCGACCTCGTTGGCGAGAGTGCGGGCAGCCTCATAGGCCAGAAGCCCGCCCCAGGACCAGCCGAGAAAGTAGCAGGGCGCACCTTTACTATGCGTTCTGATGTAATCGACATAGCTCTCGATGATCTCTTCAACGGGCGCGCCGACTTCCTTCTTCTCGGACAGCGAGTGGCAAATGAAGCCAGTCGCCGGCTGGTCGGCGCCGAGATAATCGACGAGTTTCACATATTCGCGGGTGCTGACGAGAAGCCCCGGGAAGCAATAGAGCCGCGGCTTGGCCCCTGAAGCGCGCAGCACGATCACCTCGGAGAGATCTCGCTCCTCCCCCTGTTCCATCACGCCGGCAAAGGCGCGGATGGTCGGGTTGTTGAAGATATCGGCAACGGTGAGCGGAACCTTCGGCCGGCGCTGCCGCAGCTGCGTGAGGATGCGGATCGCGCCCAGCGAATTGCCGCCGATGGCAAAGAAATTGTCCTCGACACTGATCGTCTCCAGTTTGAGAACCTGGCGCCAGACATCCAGCACCTCTTCTTCGAGCGCAGTCACCGGCTCGACGATGGCGCGCTTGACGGGCTGGGGCGCGGGCAGCGCGAAGCGGTCGAGCTTGCTGTTCGGATTGGTCGGCATCTTTTCGAGTTCAACCACGGCCGCCGGCACCATGTAGGACGGCAGGCTGCGTTCGAGGCCGGCGCGGACCGTCCCGACGTCAAGCCTCTCGTCCTTCTTCGGCACGACATAGGCAACCAGCGCATTTTCGCCGGCATCGTCATCGCGCAGCACGACCAAGGCTTCGCCGACGCCGGGCTGCTGGAGGAGTGCCGCTTCGATCTCGCCGAGTTCGATGCGATAACCGCGCAGCTTCACCTGATGATCGACGCGGCCGACGAATTCGACCGTTCCGTCTTCGCGCCAGCGCGTCAGGTCGCCGGAGCGATAGAGCCGGCCGCCTTCCTTGGAGAAGGGGTCGGGAATGAAGCTGTCGGCCGTCGTATCCGGCTTGCCGAGATAACCGCGGGCGATGCCCTCGCCGCCGATATAGAGCTCGCCGGTCACGCCGATCGGGCACAGGTTGAGGTCGGGATCGAGCACATAGACGCGCCTCAGACCTACAGCGCGGCCGAGCGGCGCATAGACGCCCTGGAACTTGGTCCCGGCCCTCACCTTCCAGACCATCGGAGTCATGATGGTTTCCGTGGGACCGTAGCCGTTGATCAGCCATTCCGATTTCAGCGCCCGCGACAGAAGATCGAAGGTCGATTGCGCGAGCCCCTCGCCGCCGAAGGAATAGAGCCGCATCGGCGGGGCGCCCTCGGAAATGGCGGCCCATTCCGCCAGCTGCTGCAGGTAGGTCGTGGGGATGCTCGCATTGTTGGCGCCATGCTTGCGCATCGCCGTCAGCGTCTCTTCCGGTGTCCAGAGCGGCTGGTCGGGAAGAATGATGCTGCCGCCTTCCATCAGCGGGTTCATCCAGCGCTCATGGCCGCCGTCCGAACTGAAGGGCAGGAACGGCAGCTCGCGGGACTCCGAGCTCATGCCATAGACGCGCGAGGTATTCTGCAGATGGTGCGTCAGCGGGCCGTGCTCGACGGCCACACCCTTCGGCAATCCCGTGGATCCCGAGGTATACATGACATAAGCGAGCTGGTCCTTGTGCGTGGGAATATAGAGCGGCGTGTCCGGCTCGCCGTCGAGATCGAGCTTGTCGAGTTCGAGGACGATGGCGTCGAGCTCTTCCGGCAGGCGATGGCGCAGCCAGCTGTGGGTGAGAACGATCTTAACGCCGCCATCGCGCAGGATGTGATGGTTGCGCGCCGGCGGATGATCGGGCTCGACCGGGATGTAAGCACCGCCCGCCTTCAGCGTGGCGAGAATGCCAACGATCGCCTCCGGCGAACGCTTGATGAAGATCGCGACCGTCACCTCGGCGCGGACGCCGAGCTGCCGCAGCCGATGGCCGAGGCGGTTCGTGCTCGCCTCCAACCAGCCATGGCTCCACTCCTCGTCGCCATAAACGATCGCGGTCTTCTCCGGCGTGCGGCGCGAATGGGCCGAAATCAGTTCGTGCACCGGCCGGTCGTCGTTGACGACATCATCCTCGTAGGGGGCCGACAGCCAGTCGAGCTCGTCGCTGCCCACGAGCTCGATATCCTTGATCCTGAGATCGGGCTTCGCGACGATCTGCTCCAGCACCAGGCAGAAATGCCTGGCGACACGGGCGATCAGGGCGCCATCATAGAGATCCTGGGCGTAATCGATCAGCCCGTAGGCGGCGCCGTCTGCGCGAGCCTCGATCACGAGGGAAAGCTCGCTATCGGCGCGGGCGCCCAGCGGTTCCAGGTTCGTCGCCTGCCTCGGAACCGGATAGGGCTCGCGGAATTCGAACAGCGCCTTGACCACGGCTTCCTGTGCGGCCGATTCGTCGACCACCAATTCCTGCGTGATGCGCTCCAGCGGCAACAGCCGGCGAAGCCCCTCCTCCGTCACTGAGGAGATCGCCGCAACGACATCGTCGAGGGAACGCCGGGAGGCGAGCGGCAGGACGAGAGGAAGCACCTGTTCGGCGCGGCCGCGGCTGGCGAAATGCTCGGTGCGGGGGCGGGCGATCAGCAGCCCGGTCAGCAAAGCATAGTTGCCGCTGTAGCGCGCCAGCAGCGCGCAGAAGGCGGCGTGAAGCACGCGCTCGATCTGGTATCTCTTGCTCTCCGCATGCCGTTCGAGCTTGGCCCAGAGGTTGGGCTCGATCGCAAACCGATACTCAGCACGCGCCACGCCGGCAAGCCCGCCGCTGTTGAAGCGGGTGGGAAAGGTCGAGGCCGCGTAGTCGAGACCGATCGTGTCGCGCCAATAGGCAAGCGCTTCGCGCGCTTCATCCGTCTCCAGCCATTCTTCCTCCCGCATTCCCGCCGATATTTCCGCCGGCTGCACGTCGCCGGCGGGTTCACCATCGAGAATGCGCGCCAGCGAAGCGGCAAGAAGGGATTTTTCGCGGTCGTCTGAGATGATCGGATGCAGCACGATCGTCAGCAGCGACTGCCCGTCGGCCAGCAGGATGATCTGGATGCGCGCGCCCGGTCCGCACAGCAGATCGAAGCGTCTGTCGCGAAAGGCTTTCCGCGCGGCCAAGGCCTCAGCCTCGGAAAGAGCAGCACCTTCCTTGCCGAGGATTTCGATCGGTACGGCGTTCGATGCGCCGCGATATTGCTCGATGCGCCCGCCCGCCAGCCGGCGGAAACGAGTGGAAAGCGAGGGGTTCTCAGCCAGGAGCGCGCGGCAGGCGCCGGCGATCGTCTCGACGCCGGTCGTGGCGCCCAAGCGCAGCCCGATGACCTGATCGGGAAAGACCGTGTAATTGCCGATCTGCTCCAGCGACCAGATGCGCTTCTGCGCGATCGTCAGCGGAAAACTCTCGAAGACGGCATCCACAGCGTCGGTCGGGCGGGCATCGGCGAAATTGGTAATCTGCTTGTTCATCTTGCCATCCAGACGTTTTCAGAGACGCGCATCGGCTGCCATGGCCGAGCGCAGGGAGAGCGGGCGAGGGTCGGTCCAGATTTCACGGATATGGGCGAGGCACCCCTGGCGCGAACCGGCAAAACCCGCAGGCTGCCAGGTCACTGGAATCCGCTTGTCCTGCGGCCAGACCGAGTAGTGATGCTCGGTGTCGTGGACGACGATCCAGAGATCGTCGCGGGGCTCAAAATTGTCCATTGGGAACTCCTGCAGAGATTGACGTCATGCGCAAATGACGGATCCCGCCTGCTGGAGTTTAGAAAATTGCTGAGAATTTTTTTCTTCGTTTTCCCCTAAATCCACCCAGGGATGGATCGTCATTCTATCAAATCAGCGCAGGAGCGGGCTTCATGCTCGCCGCATCAAAAGCCCTGCCGATCAAGGAGAACATCATGGATTTCGACGCCGCCAAGCAAAGGCGGGTTCTGCAGGCGCGCAGCTATGTGAGGCTTGCCCCCAATATCGTCCATCTCCACACCGCACACGGCAATCACGAACTCACAGTCGAAGCCGAAGCCGGCATCGCCTTGCTGACCTTCTACGAGGGAAATCCCGTGCAATCGGCGGAGCTTCTCATGGCGGCCGCCGAGGCGGTGACGGCGCAAGACCGCTCGATCAAATCGGTCGCTTTCGAAGGCCATCAGGCGAGCCTTCCCCGGCACATCGCAGGCATTGACGGACGGCTCGATTCCGCGATCCTCTGGCAATGGCCCTCCCCGTGGCTGCCGCAGATGTCCTATCCGCTGCCGCCCGTGCAGGAGATGACGGCAGGTCGCTATCATCCGCGCCGGCCGGCAAAGCCGAAGGACACGGTCTACCAGCGCTTCATCCCCTGGCTGGAGCGGGATATCAGCTTCAGGGTGGCCGATCCCGAAACCGATCTTGCGGTCTTCCATCGCTGGATGAACGACGAGCAGGTTAACACAATCTGGGAGGATGCGGGCTCGATCGACAAGCACCGGAAGATCCTGGAGGAGAGGATCGCCGATCCGCATATCCTGCCGCTGATCGGCAGTTTCGCCGATATTCCCTTCGGCTATTTCGAGGTCTACTGGGCCAAGGAAAACAGACTCGGCCCCTATTACGATGCCGACGATTACGATCGCGGATGGCATGTGGCGATCGGCGAGCCCGATTATCGCGGCAAGAAATGGATCAGCGCCTGGCTTCCCTCGCTGATGCATTTCATCTTCCTCGACGATCCCCGCACGAAATGCATCGTCGGCGAGCCGCGCGCCAGCCACGAGCAGCAAATCCGCAATCTCGACCGCTCAGGCTTTGCCAAGGTCAAGCATTTCGATTTTCCGCACAAGCGGGCGCTTCTCGTCATGCTGACCCGCGAGCGCTTCTTCGGTGATCATCTCTGGGTGCCTGCATCATGAACGACATGAGCGAGATGAGCGGCAGCCTGCGCAAACGCCGGCTTGCCCCGGAAGATCTTGCCAGCCCGCAGCTTTTCCGGCTGCTGCTGCGCCTCGGCCTGCCAGCCATGTTCGGCCTGTCGATCAATGCCGCGCATCACACCATCAACATGGTGTTCGTCGGCATGATCGGCGAAGACCAGATCGCCGCGATCATGATCGTGCTGCCGATCCTGATGCTTGTCGCCGCCTTCGGCGAAGGCATCGGCGTCGGTGTGGCAACCGAGGTCGGCCGGGCGCTCGGCGCCGGAAACCGGTCGCGGGCGAGCACGCTTGCCTCGATCAGCCTTGCCGCCGGCATCGCCTTCGGCGTGGCAAGCGCGGTCGCCATCGTCGCATTCCCATCTTTCCTGCTGTTCGGCGCCACACCCGCCATCGAGCCGCTTGCGCAGCATTATCTCCTCATCATCGCAGTCTCGATCCCGCTGACGATGGGGCAGATCATTCTCGACTTCCTGGCGATCGCCGAGGGCAATGCCCGCTTCAGCATGTGGACGCTGGTTGCCTGCTTCGCGCTGAACATCATCCTCGACCCGATCATGATCTTCGGCTTCGGCCTCGGCCTGCAGGGGGTGGCAATGGCAACCATCCTCTCCCAACTCGTGGCGCTCTCCATCTACGGCGCCTATCACGCGAGACGGCTCGGCACGATCCGACTGACATTCGGTAGGCGGTTCGGCGATCTCAGGCATCTCAGGCCGGTGCTTGCCGTGGGCGCGCCGACGACGCTGACGAGCCTTGCGACGGCCGGCGCAATCGCCGCGATGCTGTCGGTGGCCGGCACCTATCGTGGCGAGGACGGCATTGCCGGCGTTGGCATCGCCCTGCGGTTGCTTGCGGTCGGCGCACTTCCCGTCATCGGCATTTCGCTGGGCGCGCAGTCCATCCTGAGCTTCGCCTGGGGCCGCGGGGATATGTCACGGGTGCTCTCGGCAACCCGCATGCTAACCGCCCTCACGAGCGCGGTCGGCGGCGCCTACGGGTTGACGGCGATCATCTTCTCCGGGCACCTTGCCTCGTTCTTCACCGACAATGCATCCGTGGTGTCGATCGCAGGCCAGGCGATCGTCGCGGCCCACCTGCCCTTCCTGCTGTTTGGCATCCGGCAGACCGTGCTGATCCTCTTCCAGGCGCAGGGCAGGCCGAAAGCCGCCCTTGCCCTCGGCCTGGCGCAGAACGGATATCTTCTCTTTCCGCTGCTTGCTCTCCTGCCGCCCTTCTTCGGTTTTTCGGGTCTGCTCGCAGCCATGTTTCTGGCCTCGGCGCTCACGGGCCTGCTGTCATGCTTCTGCCTGGCAAGGTCGATCGGCGCACTCCGGCAGCGCTCGGCCGAACCTCTGAGCGCTATCCGTCCCCCTCCCAGCTTTTGTCCATGAAAGGATCATCATGAACCAGTCCTTCAGCCCGCGCGACCTTGGCGCCCATGCGGCCGCCGACGATCTCTTCACCCCCGTCGATCCGGCCGCCTTCAACGCCGTATCGCCGCCAATCTTCCAGACCTCGCTCTTCACCTATGACAGCTACGAGGCGATGGAGGATGTCTTCGCCGGCCGGGCGCGCAACTTCATCTATTCGCGCGGCGACAATCCTACCGTCCGCGAATTCGAGCTCTTGGTCGCCCGCCTCGAAGGCGCGGAGGATGGGCGCGCCTTTTCCAGCGGAACGGCCGCCAT
Organism: Rhizobium sp. NLR10b; assembly: GCF_019685435.1. Classification (NCBI taxonomy): domain Bacteria; kingdom Pseudomonadati; phylum Pseudomonadota; class Alphaproteobacteria; order Hyphomicrobiales; family Rhizobiaceae; genus Rhizobium; species Rhizobium sp. NLR10b. Next base: position 44,638 of record NZ_JABDWV010000019.1, read on the forward strand.
CACCGCGACTATTCTGAGCCTCGTGGAAGCGGGCGACCGGGTCGTTGCCGTCCGCCACCTCTATAATGACGTCTATCGCCTTCTCGTGAAGCTGCTCGGAAGGCTCGGCGTCACAGTGGATTTCGTCGATCCTTCCGACCATGACGAGGTGCGCAAGGCGCTGCCGGGCGCCAAGCTGCTCTATCTCGAAAACCCCTCCTCCTTCGTCTTCGAGCTTCAGGACATCGTGGCGCTGTCTGCCATGGCGAAGGAGGCTGGAGTCACCACGATCATCGACAACTCCTGGGCAACGCCGCTCTTCCAGAAGCCGATCCAGCACGGCGTCGATATCGTCATTCACGCCGCCTCGAAATATCTCGGCGGCCACAGCGATACGGTTGCCGGCGTCGTCGTCGGCACGAAGGAGGCGATCGCCAGGATCAACTCGGCCTCCTATCCCTATGTCGGCGCAAAACTCTCGCCCTTCGAGGCATGGCTCCTGCTGCGCGGCATGCGCACGCTGCGCGTCCGTCTCAAGGAGCATGAGCGCAGCGGGCTTCTGCTCGCCGACCGGCTGAAACAGCATCCCGACATCGCCGACGTTCGCCACCCGGCCTTTCAGGACCATCCCGGCCGGGCGACGCTGTCGGGTTATGCCGGGCTCTTCGCCTTCGACCTCACGCCCGACATCGATGTCGGGCGCTTCGTCAACGCGCTTCGCGAGATCCGTCTCGGCGTCAGCTGGGGAGGACCGGAAACGCTCGTGGTCCCCGCCAAGGTCGCGCTGCAAATCCCCGACCGGATGACCACATTCATCCGGTTCGGCGTGAGCGAGCAGACGGTTCGCTTCGCCGTTGGACTGGAAGAACCGGAACTGCTGTGGAGCGATTTGCAGCAGGCGCTGCACGCCGCACGGCGGTAGTATCCCGGCGAGGTTCATGATCGGGGCGGGCGGGTTCAGTGATCGCCGAATGGCAATGCCGCTCCGCCGCCTTGATCATGAAATTGACAAGCGTCCTCGAGACGCCGAGTTCGGCCGCGATATCCTTCTGCGGCACGCCGTTCAGGCGGTGGCGGATGAAGGCGTCGTTGGTGCGCTTCGGCAGCGCCTCGAGCGAAGCAAGCACGTCACGCAGGGTCTCTGCGGCAACGAGTTGGTCGAGCACCGTTGGGACGGGAGCGGTGATCTCCTGGATTTGATCTATCGACCTGTGGTTGTTCGTTTGATGGCGCCGGCGGCGGCCCTCATCCAGTGCGAGATTATAGACCATCCGGAAGGCATAGCCGATGGGGCAACGAATACCGTCGACATTGACCCCATAAGCTTTGATGACTCCGTCTTGGAATATATCCTCGGAGTATGACCTTGATTTGATAACGCTTTCGATCGTTCTTAGGAGCTTTTCCTTATTTTCGATCATTGCGTTGACAACCGCATTCCCGTTCACATCACGATGCGATGCTCGCATTGTCCTGTACCCTTTTACGAATGGAAAATCAGGCTCTGTCTTGCTGGTCGGTTCGGCCGCGGCGCTCCTTTTTCAAAGCGAATGTGCACGATTTGATTGCAGTGTCTATTTTAAGGTGATAACAGGAGTCAAGTTTAAATCGACGGGCTGAAGGCGAGAAAGAATGGGACGAACAGTTGAGATCCTGACGGGCAAGGCGGAGCTCTGCCGATCGATCATGAGTGCCTTGCCCGACTGGTTTTCGGAGCCCGAGGTCATCGAAGCGAGCGCCCGGGCGATCGAGGAGTTGCCGGTGTTCGCCTATATCGAAGCGGATGTCGTCACCGCCATGATCGCGCTGAAGCCGCACCTGCCAGGCGCAGTCGAGATCGCGCTGATCGCGACGCGGCCGGAATATCGCGGCCGCGGCGGCGGACGACATCTTGTCGATGCGGCCGAACGCTTCGCCCATCAATCGGGCGCCCGGCTGCTGACCGTCAAGACGCTCGCGCCGCGCGGCCGCAACGAGCCGCAATTCGAGGCAACGCGCCGCTTCTATGACCGGAACGGCTTCGTCAGGGCGGAGGTGTTTGACAAGCTCTGGCACGAGGACCATCCGTGCCTCTTCATGGTCAAGCCGCTCGTCGGAAATCAGCCGAGCGAGACCGCGCTTTGAAACGACGGGACTTTCTTCTGGGCGCGCTGGCAATGACGAGCGCGCCCCACACGGCGCGCGCCGGCGACGGCGGCGTCGTGTCGCTCGATTACGGACTGGCATCGACGATGCTGGCGCTCGGCAGCGTGCCGCGTGCGATCGCCTCGCTCAGGAACTGGTCGGAATGGGTCGTCGAGCCGGCCATGCCGCAAGGCGTCGTCGATATCGGCACAACGTCCGAGATCAATCTCGAAGTCCTTACCAGCCTCCGGCCATCGCTCATCCTCAGCACGCCCTTCCTGGCAGCGCTGGATGAAAAACTCTCCCGCATCGCACCGGTCGCGACCTTCACCGTCTATGCCGCGAACGGCGATGCGCTCGACCGTTCCTACGCCGAGACGCGACGTCTCGGCGCCATGATCGGGCGAAAGAGGCAGGCGGAGGCGTTTCTCGCCCGCGCCGATGCTACATTCGAGCGGTTGCGCGAGACGGCGAAGAGCCTGTCCGCGCCTCCTGTGGCGGTCATCAACTTTATCGACCAGAGGCATGCGCGCATCTATGGCGGCCCCGGGCTCTATGGCGGCGCCATGAGACGCATCGGCGTTGAGAACGCCTGGAAGGGAGAGGCCAGCTACTGGGGATTTCAGACGATCGGCCTGGAGCAGCTCGCCGAACTCGGTGACGACGTGCACCTCGTCGTCGTGTCGCCGCTGTTTCCACCCGATGTCCTGACCCGGCTTTCCGAAAGCCCGCTCTGGACAGGCCTTCCCTTCGTCCAGCGCCAGCGAATCTCGGTCGTTCCAGGCGTCCTGATGTTTGGAATGGTCCAGGAGGCGCTGCGCTTTTCGACCCTGATGGTCGATGTTCTGGAGACTGCCGCCTGATGAAGCCTCAATATTCCCGCTTCGGCGCGCCGGCACTTGCGACGCTATTGCTGTTTTCAGGCCTCAGCCTCGCCGCCCTCGATCTCCTGCCGGCGCTGCCGCATCTCGAGACGACAGGCGGTTACGACGCCCAGCACCTGTTGCTTCTCTATTCCACGCTGCCTCGCATGGCGACGGCACTGATCACGGGAGCCGCCCTTGCACTTTCGGGAACGATTCTGCAGCAGGTGCTGCGCAATCCGCTGGCCTCGCCGACGACACTCGGCGTCTCGGCCGGCGCCAATCTGGCGCTGGTATCCGTCATGCTCGCCTTTCCCTCACTGGCGGGATGGGGCCGCGACGCGGTCGCGCTCGGCGGAAGTGCGGCTGCTGCCCTCGCGATCTTTTCGATCAGCGCCCGGCACGGCTTCTCGCCCTTTTCCCTCATCCTGTCGGGCATGATCATCGGCCTCTGGTGCGGAGCGGCGGCGGCCATCCTCATTCTGATGAACGATCAATATCTCTCGGGGATCTTCATCTGGGGCGCCGGCTCGCTCTCGCAGCAAAGCTGGGCGATCCCGCTATCGCTGCTGCCGAAAGTGGCGCTGCTCGCCGCCCTTGCCCTTCTCGCTACCCGGCCGCTGGCGCTGAGCCAGCTCGGCGATGCCGGCGCGACCAGCCTCGGCCTGCGGATCAAATGGGCGCGGGGCTTCGTCCTGGCGATCGCGATTGCGCTGAGCGCCCTCGTCACCAGCGCCGTCGGCGTCATCGGCTTCGTCGGGTTGGCCGCCCCGCAGATCGTCCGGATGGCCGGTGCAAGGCGCATCCTCAGCCAATTGATCTGGTCGCCGGTCGCAGGCGCCGGCCTTCTCCTCATGACGGACGAGACCATCAAGCTTCTGGCTCCCGGTGATTTCGTGCCGACGGGCGCGGTGACGGCACTGCTCGGCGGGCCGATCCTGATCGCTCTGCTCCCACGCCTCGCCACCGCCTCGCGCGCACTGCCCGGCATCGCCTCGCCACGGCTCGCGGTCGGCAGCAAAGGGGCTCCCCTTGTCCTGCTGTTGGCCTCGATCGTCGCATTGGCGATCGCCGCGATCTTCTTCGGCCGGGCACCCGACGGAGACTGGGCCTGGCTGCCGGCCGCCTCATGGGACGACATCCTTCCCCTTCGCCTGCCGCGCGTCGCCGCGGCATTCGGCGCCGGAACGGTGCTCGGCGTGACCGGCCTCATTCTGCAGCGGCTGACCGGAAACGAAATGGCAAGTCCCGAGGTGCTCGGCGTATCGGCCGGAGCGACCCTCGGCGTCGCCGCCGCCCTCTTCGCCGTTTCTGCGCCGGGGCTGACGGTCCAGCTTGCCTTTGCCGGCGGCGGAGCGCTCGCCGTGCTTTTGCTGATCTTCCTCCTGAGCGCCGGTTCCGGCTTCGGCCCGAACCGCGTTCTGCTCGCCGGCATCGCCTTCGGCGCAATGCTCGATGCCGGGATCGGCGTCCTTGCCGCGAGCGGCGATCCCCGCGGCCTCGCGCTCATCCGCTGGATGGCGGGCTCGACCTATTTCGTCGACAATGCGGCTGCCGCAAGCGCCCTGTCGATTGCGCCGGCCTGCCTCGTCGCCGCCTTTCTCGCCAGCCGGTGGCTTGCGCTGCTGCAACTCGGGCCGGAAGCGGCGAGCGAACTCGGCCTCAGGATCGTCCCCACGCGCGCGGCCCTGTTCGGGCTCTCTGCGATCATGACGGCAGCCGCGACGCTGGTCGTCGGCCCCTTGAGCTTCGTCGGGCTGATGGCGCCGCACCTCGCCCACGGCCTCGGCTTTCGCCGCCCCTCCGTCCAGCTCCTCGCCTCCGCCCTCATCGGCGCGACCCTGCTCGTCATCGCCGACTGGGCCGGCCGAATGATCGCCTTCCCCTATCAGGTGCCGGCCGGCTTGATCTCGGCCCTGGTCGGGGCGCCGATGCTGCTGATCGTGCTGCGCCGGCGGCCTTGAGAAGCCGCATTCATCCCGCCAATGCTTCGGCGTCGGCCCCTGCAGGGATGCGCAATGGAGAGGAAGGATCGGTCGCAGCGCGCCATACAGCCTCGACGACGTCGACGGGCTGTGTCAGGGCGGTCACCGAGTGTTGCTCCCATGATGCGAACACCTCTGCGACGACCGACGAATAGGCGTGCGGGAAGCCGCCCTGTTGTTGAATCCGTGCGCGCGCCGTATCGCCGAACCGAGTCTCCGGCGCGCGCCCCGGAAGCACGATCCTCACACGCACATTGAAACCCTCAAGCTCGAGCGCGACAGATTCGGTGAACGCGTTCACTGCGGCTTTGCTCGCCGTATAGACCGAGAGGAGCGGAAGCGGCTTGAGCGTCACGCTTGACGTGACGTTGACGATAACGCCTTCCTGGCGCTCCCGCATCTGCGGCAGAATCGCCTGGGTCATCGCGATCGTTCCAAGGGTGTTCGTCTCGAAAATTTCGCGGGCGATCTCGATCTGCGTTCCCTCAAGCGCGTTGAGCAAACCGATGCCGGCATTGTTTACCAGCACATCCACAGGCCCGGCGGCCTCAACCGCAGCACGGATGCTTTCAGGGCTTGTGACATCGAGCGCAATGATCGTGAGTTGGTCCGAAGGCGGCAGAAGGTCTTGGCGAGGCGTTCGCATGGTGGCGATCACCTTCCAGCCCTGCGCAAGAAAGAACCTGGCAATTTCCAGCCCGAACCCCGACGAGCATCCGGTAACAAGAACGGTCTTCATATTTTTGTCTCCTATCCATCTGCCAGCAACAGATGTAGACGGCGAACGCGGCACTTACTATCATGCATCGTCCTTGTTTCATTATCAGGAGTATCAATGAGCGACCCGCTGGCCGATATGGTCACGCTGCTGCAGCCAGCGGCGCGCCATTCAAAGCTCGTCAGCGGCGCAGGGACGTGGCGCGTCGAGCGCCAGGAGACGGGTCAGCCTTTCTATTGCGTCGTGCTGGAAGGTTCTTCAAGGTTGAGCGCGGAGGACGAGCAAGTCACACTCCTAGAAGGCGACTTCATCCTGATCCCGGCCGCCCATGCCTTCACGATGTCGAGCCTGGACGACGGATTATCGCCCGGCATTGATCCCTTTACCGTCACGATGCTTCCTGAAGAAACCCGTCACGGCGATCCCGAAGGGGCTGTGAATGCACGCTTGCTTGTCGGCCACTTCGCCTTCGGCTCGCCGGATGCAGCGTTGCTGGTTTCCCTGCTGCCGCGGATCATCCACATCCGCGGCGACAGCAGACTGTCGGCGATCGTCCAGCTCGTCACCGACGAAGCCCGCGCCGAGCGGCCGGGAAAGAACATGATCCTGGCGCGCCTGTTGGAAGTCTTGCTTGTCGAGGCGCTGCGTTCGAATTTCGGGGAGAAGGCGCCGCTTGGAATTCTGCGGGGCCTGAGCGATACACGCCTCGCCCTGGCTATCCGTCGGCTGCATGAAGATCCATCCAGGGAATGGACGGTGGAACAGCTCGCCGGCGAGGCGGCCCTGTCGCGGTCGGCGTTTTTCAATCGCTTCCGTCGCACTGTGGGCATGGCGCCAATGGAATATCTCATATCGTGGCGCATGGCGCTCGCCAGAAATCTGCTGAGGCAGGAGGATATCGGAATTCAGGAGATCGCCGAGCGCGTCGGCTATGGCTCCGCGAGCGCGTTCAGCACGGCATTCACGCGCTTTGTCGGGTTGCCGCCGTCACGATATGCCGAGCAGGCAAAGACCATGTCAAATGCCGCCGCATAATTCTAATCGGCCTCAATGCCGCCCGTCCGGCAGCGGGCAGGCCTCGCCGCAGCCGCCGACGCCAGGCAGGTTATAGCGCAGGCAGCAGACCTTGCGGCGAGCGAATTCCAGACCGCATTGCTGCCGCGCCATGCGGATCATGCCGAACATTGGATTGCGACCGCCGCCCGGCCACTCGGCATCGTTCAGCAGCGCCAGGCCGCCTTCGACGAGGGCAGGCTCGTGGCGGTGAGCGATCTCTTTGAGAATCCAGGAAAGATAGGCCGCGAGATTGTTCCAGAGAAGCTTCGGCGCCACGCCGGCAATGGCGGCAATCGCCGCAATGACCGGTTCGGCATGGCCGAGCATCAGTCGGTGAAGCTCGCCGGCCGGATCGGTCGTCGGCTCTGGCCGGCCCGACATCACGAACGCTTCCGGCTCGCCTGTCTGTTCGTTGCAGACGAGAGAGAGCCGGTCGATTTCCATCGGCAGCGCGATGCGGTTGACGAACATATGGACGCTAGGCGCGATCGTCAGCATGCTGAAATAATAGAGCGTCCACATGGAGACAATCGCGCGGCGGTCGCTGCCCGGAAACTTCTGGCCATAGCGGGCGATGATCCCGTCAAAGACGTCGCGGTCGCCGAGATCCCTGCAGGAAACCACCAAACCAGCCGGCGGCGGAGAGGCGAGCAGCTTGCCGCGGCAATAGGCGAACGGGCCATCGCCCACCAGGCCGTCGAGGTCGATGGCCTGGCGGCCGACAGGGCGATCGCCGATCGAAGGGCGCGAGGCCGCCCCGTTCGTCTCTAACGTCATGGTGCTACCACCGATACTTCAGGGTGCCGGTCATGTTGCGACCCTGGCCGAGGTAGCAGAAGCCCTCGTTGCAGACGGTGTCGCGCTCGTCGGCGATGTTGCGGATGGCAAAGGCCGCCGTCAGGCCTTCGTATTTCTTGTCGGCCGCGCCGAAATCATAAGCGGCGGAGGCGTCGATGTAGAAGCTCGCAGGATTCTTCGACGTATTGGCCGTATCCGTCCAATTTTCGCTGACGTAACGGACACCCGCGCCGACTGACAGACCATGGAATGGATTGGTTTCCTGGAACGTATAGTTGGCCCAGAGGCTTGCCTCATGCGAGGGCGTCAGGGCAGGCGTATTGCCCTCGTTTTCACCGCCTCCCGTCACTTCCGACTGGTTGTAAGTGTAGGCCGCAATGAGATCCCAGCCGTCGGCTACCGCCGCGCGGGCTTCGAGTTCGATGCCTTTTCCGGTTACTTCACCGATCGAGCCATAGGCAAACATCACCGGATCCACCAGCACCGGCTTGTTCTTTTCGACAATATGATAGGCAACGGCCGACAAGAGGATATCGGAGCCGGGCGGCTGGTACTTCACACCGAGCTCGTACTGTTCACCCTCTGTCGGCGCCAGTATCTTGCCTGAGGTCGACCGGTTGGTCACCGGATCGAATGAGGTTGCATAGGAGACGAAGGGAGCAATGCCGTTGTCGAACAGATAGAGTGCACCGGCTTGCCAGGAGAAGGCGCTCTTGTCGACCTCCTCCGAGCTGATCGAAGGCAGGGTCGCATCGCGCGTCTGGTTCACCCATGTTTGCCGGCCGCCGAGATTGAAGCGCCAGTTTCCAGCCTCGATCTGGTCCAGGGCATAAATGCCGACCTGCCGCATGTCGGCCTTGGACGCTAAGATACTATAGTCCGGCGTATCGCCTGAGACTCCATAGGTCGGGTTGGCGATATCGAAGTCGAATGCCGGATCGGCTGCTCCAGCGCCATAGCCAAAGCTCGATTTGAGATTGGTATAGTCCAGCCCGAACAGCATCGTGTGAGCAAGCGGGCCGGTATCGAACTTCGCCTCGAGCTGATTGTCGAGCTGGAAAACGTTCATCTCGTCCCGGATCGCATTCGTGCCACGATGTGCAACGGTCCCTGTCCAACCGGTAACACCGAGGTAGCGAGCCCTGAGATCGAGATGCGAATAACGCAGGTTCTGCCGGAAGGTCAGGCCATTGTCGAATTCATGCTCAAATTGATAGCCGATCTGCTGCTGCTTGACCTTCTGGTAGTCGTAGTCGGGGTCGCTCGCCCTGAGTTCATGAATCTTACCGTCCAGGGTCGTGATCGCGCCGACGTTGGAGTCGGTCTCGTCGGATTGCACAAGGCCGTAAACCGTGAAGGTCGTGCCCTCGTCGGGCTTCCAGGTAAAGGACGGCGCCAGGAAATAGCGGTCGTCGGCAATATCGAAATTGGTATCGCCACGCCGGGCGAGGCCGACGATGCGATAGAGGAAATCGTCGTTGCCTTCGCTGATCGGCCCGCCGAAATCGAACATCCCTTGCACCCGGTCCTTGGTGCCGTAGGTAATACCGACTTCGCGGATCGGCTCCTCGGTCGGAAGCTTCGAGATCTTGTTGACGAGACCGCCCGGTGATCCAGCACCATAGAGAACGGAAACCGGCCCCTTGATCACCTCGACGCGCTGCAACTGATAGGGATCGGTTCGGAACATCCCGTAGTTCATGTAGGGCTGGCGCAGGCCGTCACGAAAGTCTCCGACCGTCGTGACGTTGAAGCCGCGAATGTAGATCTGGTCGAAACGCGGATCGAAGCCATTCGGTCCGGTCGTCACACCGGCCGTATAACGCACCGCCTCGATGATCGACTGGGCGCCGCGCTGCTCGATTTCCTTCTCGGTGGTGACCGAGATCGAACGCGGCGTCTCGACGAGCGGCGTGCTGATCTTGGTCGCACCCGCGCTGTTCTTGGCGGTGACGGATGTTCGGTCGGTCTTGCTATCAGAGGCTGCACCCTGGATGACGATGGGCTCCAGTGTCGTCGCGGTGTCCCCTGCGGAGGTGCTCTGAGCGGAAGCCGGCGATGCTGCAATGCCGATCAGGACGACCGCAGTCGTCGCAAAAAGGCTCTCTCTGTAAATTCGCGATACATTATTAGAAACGTTCAAAAAAACACGCGCCATTACCTGGTCCCTACGTCACGGATGCGGGCGGAACCTATGAAGCGAAGTGGAGCTTGTCAACATAAGATGAGTTTTGTTGTCACCTTTTAATTCGATGGTCCGTCTGTGACTGTCATTCGCGAACAGGTTGCACGCAGATCGTCTGAACCGCTCGGAGGGCACACCTCCGATGCGGGCTCCAGCCGCTCCTCCTGTCCGTTCCCGAACCCGTACCCAGACTGCATAACCTTATCCCAGCCGGAGTAACGACCGAAGCAATACAGCTTCAGAAGTCCCCAATTCCCTACCGTTCTTGATCGGAAGAGAAGTTTCCTATTGAGGCAAACAAAAAATCTGGTTTACTGCACTTCGCTTGTTGGCTTTCAGGGGGAGTTTAGCCGATGGTGTGGACCCGCAGGAGTATTATGCTCGGTGGATTGGCGTTGCTGGGGACCGGCGCCGCCAGCAAACCGGCAGCCGCCGCGGCAGCTTCTTATTTCGGCGGCGCAGCCGTCGACAACGGCGTGACATTTCGCAGCACCAATTTCGCAAAAATCGACAAGCGCTGGCATCGCCAGGTCGTCAAATATTTCAGCAGCGAGCCGATCGGCACCGTTGTCGTCGATACAAGGCACCATTTTCTCTACCTGATCATGGAGAACAAGACCGCCATCCGTTATGGCGTCGGGGTCGGCCGCGAAGGCTTCAAATGGTTTGGCCGCGCCACCATCGACGCCAAATCGCTCTGGCCGCGCTGGACGCCGCCGCCGGAGATGCGCAAGCGCCATCCCGAACTGCCGGAATTCGTCTCGGGTGGCTCACCGAAGAACCCGCTTGGGCCCCGCGCCATGTATCTGCATCGCGACGGCGTCGACACCGGCTATCGGTTCCACGGCACGCTGGAGCCATGGAGCATCGGCAAGGACGCCTCCAGCGGCTGTATCCGCATGTTCAACGAAGACGCCATCGATCTTTATCAGCGCTGCCCCATTGGCACCGCTGTACAGGTTCTGCCGCATATTGCCGACCAGGCTGAGGGCGCCACCCAGGTTAGCGAAACAACTCCGGTCGAATGAGGAATATCACCCCTATGTCTGCGATGATCGGATACACCAAGCGCCTCGCTGGCGCAGCCATGCTCTTGGCGCTCGCCGCCTGCTCCACCACCGAGGTCGCCTCCCTGGAAGAACCGGCGGCGGCGCCGATGACCGGGCAGACCAACGACCCCGCCCCCGGCTTCGAGAATGTCGCGCAGGGCAGCGAGGAGGATTTCATTCTTAGTGTCGGCCGACGGATCTACTTCAAGCAGGACTCCGCCGCGCTCGATGCCGTCGCCATGGCCACCCTGGATAATCAGGCGGCCTGGCTCAACAAGAACCCGACCTGGCTGCTCAAGCTTCAGGGATTCGCCGACGATTCCGGTTCCGCCTCCAAAATGCAGACGCTCTCGCAGAAACGTGCCGATGCGGCGATGGCCTATCTGACCTCGAAGGGTGTGGACCCCAAGCGCATGTGGGCCAAGGGCTATGGCAACGACCGCGAAGTCCGCGACTGCACAGAGCGCTCCTGCAAGGTGCAGAACCGGCGCGTGGTCACCAATCTGCGCACTCAGCCTGATGCGGTCTGATTGCGCCCATAGGAGGGACCGAACAAAGGCAGGCTTGGTCCGCAAGGGGTTGCGGCAAGAGAATTCGAGGGGATCATTCGTGCACAAGGGCCGGCCCCACGGCGCCGGCCCCAGTTGATGTGAATCCCTGTTCAGGATCGCGCTTCAGAAACCGCGTCCGCGCTGCGGAGCTTGCTTAACGACTTCGAAAACAGAGCCTTAGCCGCATTTTTCGCGCTGCTTCCGCGACGTTTCCTGATCTCCACGATAAACGGCTTTATCCGGGACTTCATGGAGAGGCTCTCCTTAAGCCACCTGACGCTCGGCTTCGATCTGAAGAGGCGCCTGCTGAAAGGAGCCGTCTCCGATGGCGATCTTGCGCGGTTTCATGGCTTCGGGCACTTCACGCTTCAGCGCAATCGAGAGAATACCATTCGTCAGCGAGGCATTCTCGACCCTGACGTGATCGGCGAGCTCGAAGCGGCGTTCAAATGCGCGCCCGGCGATGCCGCGATGGAGATATTCGCCGTCCTTGCCGTCGGCTTTTTGCCCCTTCACGAGAAGGACGTTCCGCTCCTGGGTGATGTCGAGGTCGCCTTCGGCGAAGCCGGCCACTGCCATCTGAATGCGATAGTCGTCTTCGCCCGTCTTGACGATGTCATAGGGCGGCCAGGCCTCGATTGCCTGCAGGCGCTGCGCATTGTTCAGGAGATTGAAGACACGGTCGAAGCCGATGCTGGACCGGTAAAGGGGGGCGAAATCAAGTTCGTTTCTCATAGCCATATCCTCCGTAAAGCAACATGGGTTGGAGACGCGTCGGAAACCTGCGTCTCCGCTCTGATCATCGGCCCGCTTTTGCGCTGCCGACGACGATGATCTGGTTTCGCACGATTTTCGATTCAAGAGGAGAATCTAAAAATTTTCAGTCTGCTTTATCCGGCAATCCGGAGCACCTCTTGACACTGTTTTCATTCAACTCAACGATAGGCGCCTGGCCGTTCGATATCGGAATCATGAGGTCGAAGGCGGCAGCACGTAGCCGGCTGGCGACGGCAGGTCGATCACGGATCTTGCGTCCGCGGCATTCGCCGCCAGGACCAGCTGATAATCACCCGGTTCGGCTCGGAAGGCGCCGGCCTCGATATCGAAATAGGCCAGATCGCGTGGCACGATTTTCATGACGGCTGTGCCTGTTTCGCCGGGTTGCAGCGAGAGCTTTGCGAAGGCGCGCAGTTCCTTGTCCGGACGTTCCACTTTGGCTAACGGTGAGCGTACGTAGAGCTGGACCAGTTCCGAACCTGGCCGGTCGCCTGTATTGGTGACGTCAATGCTGACGGTTATGCCGTCCGGTCCCATTTCACGCACCGAAAGCCGCGGCTCGCCCCAGCGGAAACTCGTATAGCCGAGGCCGAAGCCGAAGGGGAAGAGCGGTTCGACCGCGCTGATATCGTGATGGCGGTAGCCGACGAAGACGCCTTCGGCATAGTGCACATGCCCGTCCTTGCCGGGATAGACGGCAGGATCGCCCGTGATGGCGGAATTGTCGGTCAGCGCCTTGGGGAAGGTCTGCGGCAGGCGGCCGCCCGGCTCGGCATCGCCGAACAGAATGTCGGCGACGGCATTGCCGAGTTCCTGGCCGGGATACCACATCTGCAGCACGGCGCGGACCTTGCCGAGCCAGGGCATCTCGATGGGACCGCCGGTCTGGAGCACGACGACGGTATTGGCGTTGGCGGCAGCGACCTTCTCGATCAGTTCCTCCTGCCGGCCAGGCAGCCGCATGTCGGGCAGATCAAGTCCTTCCGTGTCCCACTCGCCGTCGCGGCCGACGAAGAGCAGCGCCACGTCGGCATTACGGGCGGTTTCGACGGCGGCCTCGATATCGGCCTCGCCGAGCGGCTTTTCGACGCCGAAACGGACGGCGATGAGGTTGATCCCCTCCTCGCTCGCCGTGGACGGCTCATATTCGACGGTGATTTCGTACAGCCGGCCCGCTTCCAGGCTCATCCCACCGCGCTGCTCGTCATTGGCGGTGCCGAAATAATTCTCGCCGCGCGTCCAGCCCCCATGGCCATCGACCGTGAGCTCACCATCGACGAAGAGCCGCGCCAGCCCGGCATTGGTCATGCCGAAGACATGTTCGCCGCTCTCCTCCGGCGCGTATTGCATCACCATCCGGGCCGAGAAATCGGCGGGATCGAGTTCGCCCGACGGCAGCTCGAACCAGAAGAACTCGCCCTTGTCGACGGTCTCGACATGAAGGGGATTGCCCTTGCAGCCGCGCCCCTTGAAATATTCGACGGTGATCTTCCCTTTGAACACGTCGATCAGCCGGTTGTGGCGGCAGCCGACCGCATGGCTGATGCTGTTGGCGTTGGAAAGGGCGGCGCGAATGCCTTCGAGCGGGCTCACCGTATAATGCGCTGCGATCTGCGCGCTGCCGCCGCCCATGACACGGGCGGTGGCCGCATTCGGCCCAATGACGGCGATCCGGTCGAGCGAGGTCTTGGCAAGCGGCAGCATGCCGTCATTCTTGAGGAGGACCGCGCCTTCGGCACCGAGACGCCGGATCAGCGCCCGGTCCTCGGGCAGGTCGATCGCCCGCTCCGTAAGATCGGGTTTGCTCTTAAATGCGCCGACCCGCTCGAGCAGCAGCAACATGCGCCGTGCTGCCGCACGCACCGTCGCCGCTTCCACCTTGCCCTCACGTACGGCCGCAACCAATTTCTCGCCGCGGTCGCGCGCCGGACCCGGCATTTCGAGATCGAGGCCAGCATTGATCGTCTCAGCCGTCGAATGCGAGCCGAACCAGTCGGACATGACGATGCCGTCGAAGCCCCATTCCTCGCGCAACACCTTGGTCAGCAGCCAATGATGCTCACTCGTATAAGTGCCGTTAAGGCGGTTATAGGAGGACATGACAGCCATGACGCCGGCGCGGCGCACCGCCTGCTCGAAGGGCGGGAGATAGATTTCGCGCAGCGTCCGCTCGTCGATATCGGACGACATAGTCTGCCGCTCGATCTCGGATTCGTTGCCGGCGAAGTGTTTTATGGTCGCCGCGATCCCCTCGCCCTGCACGCCCTCGATATAGGCGACGGCGAGTTCCGATGTCAGCATCGGATCTTCGGAATAACATTCGAAATTGCGGCCGTTGAGGCCGGAGCGATGGATATTCACCGTCGGCGCGAGCACCACGGCTGCTCCCTTGCTCTTGGCCTGGCGCGCAAGGGCAATGCCCATCTGCTTGACGAGATCGGGATTCCAACTGGCGCCGAGCGCGATTGCGACGGGAAAGCAGGTCGCCTTGACACCGGCGACCAGCGAACCCGAGCCGCGGGCGCCGTTCGGCCCATCCGTCACCTTGATCTTCGGCACGCCGAGCCGCTCGACGGGAACGGTCGTCCAGAAATCGGCGCCTGACAGCAAGGAGACCTGCTCTTCGAGCGTCATCCTGTCGAGAATGGAATCGATCATGCAAACCTCCCCAAAAGACCGCGAGCATCGCGCCTATTAAACCTACCGATTACTCGGTATTTTTAAGATGTCAATCCGACGGGCGTGATGTAAGGAGTGAGCAGAGAAGATATCGGCCGAATGATTGCGGATCGGCGCATCACCGTTAAAAGAGTGTGACGGGGGAAAACGATGGCGGAACAGAAGGCGGGACCGGAGGAAAAGCGACGGCGCCGTTCCCGCAAGGGAGAAGAGCGCCGCGCAGAGATCCTGGCGGCGGCGATGCGGCGCTTTGCCGAAGACGGCTATCAGAATGCCGCGATCGGCGATATCGCCCAGGATGTCGGCCTGTCGCTGCCCGGTCTCTTGCACCATTTTCCGACCAAGGTCGATCTGCTGCTCGCCATCCTCGCCAAGCGCGATCGCGATAGCGCCGATTTCATCGGACATTATCGCTCCGATCTCCGCGGCTTGCTGAAAGGCATGGTCGAAATCTTCCGCCGCAATGCCGGAATGATCGAGGTCATCAGAGCCTTCGCCATCCTGAATGCCGAGAGCTTGATGAAGGACCACCCCGCCAAGGCGTGGTTTCTCGCCCGCGCCACGGAGATGCAGAAGGATATTGCCGCGACTTTCCAGCGGGCGATCGCCGATGGTTTGATCGACAAGAGAGTCGACAGCAGAGCGATGGCCGCCGAGCTGATCGCCGTGATGGACGGCCTGCAGATGCTCTGGCTGCGTGATCCCGATCGCTTCGATATGGTCGGCGGCCTGGAAGCTTATGTCGGTCGCTTGTTGGCGAGCCTCGGCCTCGATGGCTAGACACTCTCTTCATCGAAGCGCGTGAGCCAGATCATGATGCGATTGACGGATTCGTGATATCTTTGCCCGACCAACAAGCCCGTATGCGTCGTGCCCCAGAGACCGAGATACTCGCCGCCGATATGCCGGGCCGTCGCCTGCCCTCGCCGATCGGCGGCGGCGTCGTTGACAGCTGAGATGACCAGGCTGGGGCAGGTGATCTTGCCGCCGTCGATGGAAATCCCCTCGGCTCCGCAATGAAAGGAAAAAGCGCCGAAGGCTCTGGCGGATTCCATGGACAGGTACCTCCGCTGGAAGGCGATATCGTCGGGCGTTTCGTCGGGGCTGGATTGCTCTTCACGCACCGGCGCGGGAATAACGACGCCAGGTATCTCAGGCGCAAGATCCTGGTAGGGCACCTCGTCATGCACCTGCCTGGAGATGCTGGAATCGATCAGCACCAGCCCGGCGATCTCCACGCTTTCCGCCAGTTTCTGGCTGAGGATCCCTCCCATGCTGAAACCGATCACGACAGGAGCGACGGCACATTCCCCAGTGATTGCGGAAATTGCCTCAAGAATGTCTTCCAGATAGTTCTCGAATTCGACCTTCGTCAAATCCACCGACCGGCTTTTGTAGTGGCCTCGCAGATTGATGCAGTAGGAGGTCCATCCCGCGGCTATGAAGTGCGGGATATATTTGCTCCACATCCAGCTGCCGGTGTAAGCGCCGTGGACAAAAAGGAGAGGCGGTCGACCGGCCTCATCCGAGCGATTGTTCCCAGGAAAGATTTCCAGGAACAGGTCGTTCTCTCCGATATATCTCGCAGTGTGCTCCGGCAATTCTTTCGTGTAGTCCCGCATGCCATCCACTCCTTGACTGGGCAGCCCCATCCGTTCCGGCTGCCGAACAAAGGATATTTGTTATGCAATGTTGATCAATCGCCGTAAGTGGACTTAGATAAAGGACAAAATGTCTCCAATCGGATCTTGCCGTGGATAGTCTCGCGAGCCTCTTCGCCTTCGTTCATGCGGCCGAACAGCAGAGTTATGTCGGAGCTGCGCGCGTTGCCGGCGTTTCGCCGTCCGCGATCGGCAAGGCCGTGGCGCGCCTGGAAAACCGGCTCCATGTGCGGCTCTTCAACCGCACGACGCGCAGCATCAGCCTGACCGAGGAAGGGGCTGTCCTCTACGAGCGCTACAAGCGCATCATCGACGAGATACAGGACGCGGAGGCAACCGTCCTGCAAAGCCGAAAACGCCCAAGGGGGCGCCTGCGCGTCAGCGTCCCGCATATCGTCGGGCACCATCTGCTGATGCCGATGCTGCCGGCCTTTGCCGAGCGCTTCCCGGAGATCGAACTGGATGTGGATTTCGAAGACAGGGTCATCGACATGGTCACGGAAGGTCTGGATGTGGTGGTGCGCAGCGGCGAACTTGCCGATGCGCGGCTGATCGCCCGCCATCTCGGCGAGCAGCACTTCGTCGTGTGCGGCAGTTCCGAGTATTTGGAGCGCCATGGACGGCCTGAGACGCCGGGCGATCTCTTCAAGCACGCCTGCATTCACTTCAAATATCCCTCCAGTGGCCGCCTGGCACCCTGGGCGTTCAGCGCACCATACGAGCGGCTGCTTCTGCCAAAAAGCCTGACATTCAACAATACAGATGCAGGGCTGCGGGCAGCACAGGATGGTTTGGGCCTCGCGCATCTGCCCGTCTATGTCGCCGAGGCAGCCATGCGGGCGGGAACCCTGAGCCCCGTCCTCACTTCCTTCATGGTGCCCTTCGGTTCGCTCTCGCTCGTCTGGCCGTCGAACCGCCAGCTATCGCGCAAGGTCCGCGCTTTCGTGGACTTCGTGGTCGAGACCTGCGCCGCCCGGCCCGGCGCTTTTCGGCCGGCAGGCAGCCTGTCGCGCTGATCCGTTGCCGCGCATACCCGAGGCGGGTCCACTTTCCCTATTCACAGCACTGGGGGCTTTGGTGCTCAGCCGCAGTTCCGGCTTGGTCTTGGATCGGAACCGGCACTTGCTCCGTCAGTGAGTGCCATTGGCCGATCTGAACGCGCCGATCCGGTCGATGCGGATAACGTTTGCGGGACGCGCGGATCCGTCGTGGCCAGCCAGCGGTCTGCCGAAAAATACGCCCTGGTCCTTGCCTGCGAGCCCGGAGTCGCCTTGAGACCAAGAGCAAAATTAAAGATGTTTTTGCTGCCGGCTTCGAGCGTGAAGCTGAGATAAGAGCCAAATCGCTCGGTCTCTACCTGGCGAAGGCTTCGGATCGACGCAAGCGCATCTTCAAAATCGCGCCAGCACGCCTGCTTCACAATGATCTCGAAAATGCGCAGCACATCAGGGGCGAGGCGCCCCCCAGCGTCAATCGCCGGCCCGACGATCTTGGCGCGGATCTCAACAATATGACCCGCTTCATCTCCACGAACCCTGAGGAAGGTAGAGCTGAGCGGCCGCACCTCGTCCCGTTCGTAGATGCGCTGAAAATAACATTCATAATCGCGATTGCGCATCGATGCGGCTTTCCATTCGCTCACCTCGATGCCGGCCTCTCGAAGAGCGCCACAAATATTCGCGCCTGAGACCAGCCACATCCGCAGAAACTGACTTGCCAAATCGAGCTTTGGAAGCTCCATCAGATGCCGCGAAATGGGCATCGGCGGAAGAGCAGAAGGAGCCGACGCATGGGAGTCGGCAGCTACGGGTGATGGTCGGGCTGCCTTATCGAGGCCTGCATACTCAAAGTGCTGAACCGGGCCTGCGGAGTGGCGGATTTCACGGTAAAGAACAGCGGTGCCTGCAAGAAGTAAAATGGATATTGAAAGCGCCGACCAAAAAAGCCAGCGGCGGCGGCTCCGCAATGGGAACTTCCACTGCCGGGGTGGGCTGCCACGAGGAGGATGGACTGCTGAGAACACTTTATCCACGGCGTCACCTCGCACACTTGCGACCAGCGGCGTTGGCCGGCGAACGGCCAATCAGCCGCTGCGCCACGTCCTTCCAAGGCGAGCAACGATGTCAAAGCGGGCGCCGTCGACTCACCTCGACCCCGCGATTCTGATATCGAGTATATTAGGCGTCAAGCAAGAACCCTAGCTATGCGCTCACCACCGATCCGAGGCTTTTTCAGTTGGCGACAGACGAGCGCGGGCCGAGCCGGAAAGGGAGACTGCAACGCCTCGCTACTGCCGCATTCACGCCGCGTCGGAGACTACTTTCCGTCGAGCCATTCCTGCAGTTCCGCCTCAGCCCGTTCCAGAGCGCTGTAGTTCAGAAGTTTACGCAATAAAGCAATCGTGACAGCGCGGGCGCGGAGATTGAAGCGGCCGTCCTCGTGGTCGTCGCCAGCCGTCTGATAGACGTCGAGCTTGTCGTAGAGCTGCTGCAGGCGGTTCTGCACGCTGCGCAGCGACAGGCTCCGGCGTTTGGCGATGGCCCGGTCGGTTAGACCGAGGGCTATGTCGACGAGGATCTCGTATTCGGAATCGGTGAAGCCGTTGGTCTGGCCGAGGCTCTTCTGCTGCAGGCCCCGCACCTCCCGGTCGATGACGCACTGGCTCTCGATGAAGATCGACCGGAGCGCAAGCTTCAGCCGCTCGTCGGAAGCGGATTTCAGCACATAACCATAGGCTGCGCCATCCGGCACAATGCGCGAGACGCCGCGCACATAAGCCTCATCCGAATAATTCGACCAGAACAGGATACGGGTCTCCGGTCGCTCCTTCCAGATCGTCCGCGCCGCCTCGATGCCGTTGCGGCTCGCCATCTGCAGATCCATGACGATATGCGCCGATTTGTGGTCGCGGGCGAGCTTCTCGCCGACGGTTCCGTTCTCCGCCTCGATCACCGTGTCGCATTCCGGCAGGGCGGCGTTGACAGCCTCGTGCAGGTAGGACCGGTGCAGCGGGTCGTCCTCGACGATCAGAACCTTCATCGTGTCTTTCTCCTCAGTCTGGCTCGCCCGCCGGGCCGTTCGGCGCCAGCGGCAGCACGACGCGCACCGCGGTCCCGCGATGATTATGGCCGGGGCCGATCGTGAAGCGCGCCGAGATCAGCCGCGCGCGTGTCTTCATATTGTCGATGCCGCCGCCGATCCGTCCCCGCGTCTTGGCAAGCCCGGTCCCGTCGTCGGAGATTTCGATCAAAAGCTGTTCGTCGTCTGCTTCGAGCCGCACCATGATCGCCAGCGGCGCGGCATGGCGCACCGCATTATTGATCGCCTCCTGCGCTATGCGGAACAAGGCGACGCTGACGGTCGGTTCCAGCCTTTCCAGCGCCCCGTTCGTCTCGTCGGTAAGGCCGCATTCGATGCCCGATCCGGTGTCGCGGGTCGATCGGTCGAGATGATGCTCGATCGCCTGGGCGAGGCCAAACAGCTGGAGCACGGAAGGTTTTGCCTGTTCGATGATCTGCCGCAGATCCTGCATGCAATGCTGCAAGGACCGAGAGACGGGCTCGAGCGCCTCCGGGGTCACCTCGCCGTTGCGCGACAGCCGATCGATCCGGCGAGCAAGTCGCGTCAGGTCGGCGAGCGTCTGGTCGTGAAGGTCCATGCCGATCCGCTGACGTTCCTGCTCCAGCGCTTCGGTCAGCTTCAGCGCGCCCTGACGCAGCCCCTCCTCGCGAGCGCGCGCCTCCGCCTCGACGATCGCCGAGCGTTGCGCCTGCTCGGCTGCCTGCAGCGCGAAGAAATAGGGTGTCAGAAGGTCGGCGATGATGCGGGCGCGCTCGACGTCCTCCATCGTATAGACGCCCGCCCTGTGAGAAGAGCAGGAAAGTGCTGCGATGATCGTACCTTGCACCTTCATCGGAACATGCAGCCGGCTCCTCAGCGATTGCTCGACGATCGGCCGCTTGAACGCGCCCTCGAAATGGAAGCGCGGGTCTTTCATGGCATCGTCCGAAAGCAGAAAATCGACCTCACCCCGCAGCAGCGAGCGGATGGGGCTGTTGACCACTGGCGCGCCGGCGATCTCGCCCCAGGCGGTCTCGATGCCCGTCTCATAGGCCGTGTGATAGTTGCCGCCCTCGAGCAGCACGCAGACGTCGAGATGATCGTGCGGAATGATGTGAGCGACTTCAGCCGCGACCGAACGGATCGCCGAACGGAAGTCGAGTTGGCCCGCGAGCAACCGGGAAATGCCGAGATAGTGGTCGAACAGGGCTGCCGGTGCGAGATGCAGCATTGTCAGTTCCTCCCCGTCACGACAGGCTCCTCAACCCGCCGTAATCATTTCCCAGTAAGCGCCCGCAAATGGGCCGCCGTCTTGCATAAACCCGCAGCTTGTTGCGCAAAACCCGCAAACGAGTTGCCGCCTTGCCCCTGTACAGGCCGGCTGATCTCCCGCATCCTGCCCTTACTGAGAGGAGGAAGCTCAGTGCAAGAACAATTTTCACTCGGGGCCCGCTTGAGCCGGCAGGAGTGAAGCGATCCCGCCGACCGGCGCGATCATGAGGGAGGAAGACATGACAATCCGTAAGATGCTTCTGGCATCGGCCGCCATTGCTTGCGCCGCCATGCCCGTTTCCGCCTTTGCCGACACGTCGGCCAAGAAGATCGCCCTTTCTAATAACTATGCCGGAAACTCCTGGCGCCAGGCCATGCTGACGAGCTGGGGCAAGGTGACGGGCGAAGCCGTAAAGGCTGGCGTGGTCGCCGCAGCCGATCCTTTTACCACCGCCGAGAACCAGGCGACGGAGCAGGCGGCGCAGATCCAGAACATGATCCTGCAGGGCTATGATGCGATCGTGCTGAACGCCGCCTCGCCGACAGCGCTGAACGGCGCAGTGAAGGAAGCCTGTGACGCCGGGATTACCGTCGTCTCCTTCGACGGCATCGTGACCGAACCCTGCGCTTGGCGCATCGCCGTCAACTTCAAGGAAATGGGCCGCAGCGAGGTGGAGTATCTGTCGAAGAAACTTCCCCAGGGCGGCAATCTGCTCGAGATCCGCGGCCTTGCCGGCGTCTTCGTTGACGACGAGATTTCGGCCGGGATCCACGAAGGCGTCAAGCAGTACCCGCAGTTCAAGGTCGTCGGCTCGGTTCACGGCGACTGGGCGCAGGACGTGGCGCAGAAGGCCGTTGCCGGCATCCTACCGAGCCTTCCCGATATCGTCGGCGTGGTGACGCAGGGCGGCGACGGTTATGGCGCCGCGCAGGCGATTGCCGCGACCGACCGGAAGATGCCGATCATCATCATGGGCAACCGCGAAGACGAGCTGAAGTGGTGGAAGGAACAGAAGGACGCCAAGGGCTACGAGACGATGTCCGTATCCATCGCGCCCGGCGTCTCCACGCTGGCCTTCTGGGTCGCCCAGCAGATACTCGACGGCAAGCAGGTCAAGAAGGATCTCGTTGTGCCTTTCTTGCGCATCGACCAGGACAATCTGGAGGCCAACCTCGCCAATACCCAGGCTGGCGGCGTCGCCAACGTCGAATACACGCAGGCTGATGCAATCAAGGTCATCGAGTCGGCAAAATAACTCTCCCGACTGCCGCGCGGCCGTAAATGGCCGCGCGGCATTCTTTGCGAGCAGGCATGGCGGGGCAGCATGGATGAGGTTTTGAAGGCGGTGATCGCCGTCGATGGCGCCAAGGTGAGTTTCGGCGCGGTCAAGGCGCTCGACGGCGTCACGCTCCGCGTCATGCCGGGCGAATGCGTCGGGCTCGTCGGGCACAATGGCGCCGGCAAGTCCACCATCGTCAGCGTCATCAATGGCGGCCTGACGCCGCATGAAGGAAGTGTGGCGAGCGACGGCGAGCGGCTGGAGCGTTACGGCATCAATGCGGCGCGCGCCCGCGGCGTTCGCTGCGTCTTCCAGGAGCTATCGCTCTGCCCCAATCTCTCCATCGTCGAGAACACCCGCGTCATGCATCGCCATCTCGGCGGTTTCGGCTGGCGCAGGCGTGCCGCCAACATCATCGAGAAGAGCCTCGACACGGTCTTTCCGGGCCATGGCATCGACAGCGGCCGGGCCGTCGGCGATCTCTCGATCGCCGAGCGGCAGATGGTCGAGATTTCAATGGCCTTTTCCGATGCCGGCACGCCGCCGCGGCTGGTCATCCTCGACGAACCCACTTCGTCGCTCGATGCGAGCCTTGCCCGCCAGATGCTCGACCATGTCCGCCGCTTCACCGCCACCGGCGGGGCCGTCATCTTCATCTCGCATATCTTGCACGAGATCCTCGAAACCTCCGACCGCATCGTCGTGATGAAGGACGGCCGCGTCGTCGCCGAACGGCCGGCGCAGGGCTTCGACCATCACGGCCTCGTCGAAGCGATGGGCACCGTTGCGAAGGAGGAGAGCGGGCAGCGGGCGGCGCGCGAACAATCCACCGCGCCCGTCATTCTGTCGCATCAGGCGAGAGGCCTGCCCTTCGCGGCACGCAAGGGCGAGATCGTCGGACTGGCAGGGTTAGCCGGCCACGGGCAGACCGAGCTGCTACTTGCTCTGCACGCCGCCCAATCCGGCAATTGGCTGCCCGAGCGCGATCCGCTCGTTACCTTCGTCGCCGGCGACCGCCGCCTCAACGGCGTTTTCGAACTTTGGAGCATCTTGCACAACTTTTCCGTCGCCTCGCTCGGTGACCTGTCGCGGCGCGGCCTCATTCTGGCTGACAAAGAGGAGAGCAAAGGCACGGACTGGAAGCGGCGGATCGATATCCGCACGCCCGATATGGAAAACCCTATCCTGTCGCTTTCCGGCGGCAACCAGCAGAAGGTGCTGTTCGCCCGCGCCCTTGCAACACGCGCGCCTGTCGTGCTGATGGACGATCCGATGCGCGGCGTCGACGTCGGCACCAAGCAGGAGGTCTACGCGATTATCCGCGAGGAGGCGGCGCATGGCCGCACCTTTATCTGGTACTCGACCGAAATGGACGAGGTGCGGCTCTGCGACCGCGTCTACGTCTTCCGCGAAGGCCGCATCATCGCCGAACTCGCCGGCGATGCCGTCAACGAGACGAATATCATCGCTGCCTCCTTCGAAGGGGTGGCTGCATGACGTTCCGGCTGTCGTCCGACGCCTTGCGTCTTGCCATTCCCGCCTTGTCGCTGACGCTGCTGCTTGCCGCCGTCTTCTGGCTGCAGCCGCGCGCCATGAGCTATGTCGGGCTCAATCTGCTGTTCAACCTGGCGGTGCCCATCGCGCTTGCGACGATCGCTCAGATGCTTGTCATGGCGGTCAACGATCTCGATCTGTCGATGGGCACCTTCGTCAGCTTCGTCGCTTGCGTTACCGCGACCTTTCTGCGGGATGACCCGGTGACCGGCGTCCTGATCCTTGCGGGAGCGATCGCGGCCTATGCGGGCCTCGGTGTCATCATCTACCTGCGCGATCTGCCGTCCATTGTCGTCACTCTCGGCATGAGCTTCGTCTGGGGCGGCCTTGCCGTGCTGCTGCTGCCGGCGCCCGGCGGCCAGGCGCCGGACTGGGTGCGCTCTCTGATGACCGTCAAGCCGCCGCTGGCGCCGATGGCGATCGTCGCCAGCATCATCATCGCCGCCGTCGCTCATCTTCTCGTCATGCGCTCATCGCTCGGCGTGCTGATCCGCGGCATCGGCGGCAACCAGCGCTCGGTCGAGCGCGCCGGCTGGTCGATCGTCGCCGCCCGCGCCGCCGCCTATGGCCTGGCGGGCTTCTTCGCGGTGCTCGCAGGTATCGCTCTCGTCGGCCTGACGACGTCGGCAGACGCCAATATCGCGCTGCGTTACACGCTGCTGTCGATTGCCGGCGTGATCCTCGGCGGCGGCGAGTTCATTGGCGGGCGTGTCTCCCCCGTCGGGGCCGTCATCGGCGCGCTGACGCTGACCCTCGCCGGCTCGTTCCTGTCCTTCCTGCGCATCTCGCCGGACTGGCAGATCGGAGCCCAGGGCGCGATCCTGATCATCGTGCTCGCGCTTCGCCTGATGCTGAACCGCCTGGAGAAACGGGAGAAACGCCGCCGATGACTCCCCTCCTCAGCCTTTTCGGCAAACCCTGGATCTGGTCATGGTTTGCCGCTTTCATCGTCTGGTTCCTGACGATCATGGTGACCCTCGGCGCCAGTACGCTCGGCCTGTCGCAGGCAGCCCTCACTTTCGCCGCCTTCTCGGTGATCGTCGGCATCGGCCAAATGTTCGTCATCACGCTCGGTCCCGGCAATATCGATCTGTCGGTCCCCGCCACCATGACACTAGCCGGCACGGTGGCGCTGAAGCTGATGAACGTGCAAAACGGCTTGATCCTGCCCGGCTTTCTTGTCGCCCTCCTCATTGGCCTCGTCGTCGGCCTCGGCAACTACGCGCTGATCAAGGCGCTCCGCATTCCGCCGATCATCGCCACGCTTTCCATGAGCTTTATCGTGCAATCGGCGGCAATCTGGACAAACCGCGGCTTGCGCATCAAACCTCCGAGCATGCTTGCGGAATTCACTACCACGAACACGCTCGGCGTACCGAACGTCGCGATCGTCGCGCTCCTCATCTCGCTGCTCGCCTGGTTCCTGCTCGAGAAGACGATCTACGGGCGCTGGATCTCGGCGATCGGCCAGAGCATGCCCGCCTCACGCATGGCCGGCATTCCGGTCGACGGCACGCGCTTCGTCACCTACCTCTTCTGCGCCGTACTTGCATCCGTCGCGGGCTACCTGCTCGCCTGCTTCTCGGGCGGCGCAGCACTCAACATGGGCTCGGAATATCTGCTGACCTCGATCGCCGTCGTCGTGATCGGCGGCACGGCGGTGGCCGGCGGCGATTCCAACGTACCGGGCATCTGGGGCGCGTCGCTCTTCATGTTCCTGGTCGTTTCCATGCTCAACACCTATGGGTTCGGCGCGGGCATCCGCCTCATGATGACCGGCCTCATCATCATCAGCGTGATCATGCTCGCCGGCGGCCGCCGGGCCGGCATGCGATAAACAGGAAAACTGCCATGGCCGAGGCCAGCATCTACGAAATCCACGACCCGCGCTTCCGGCAGTTGATCGTCACCAGCGCCGGCCTCGACGAACTCTATTCCGGCTGCCGCTGGGCGGAGGGTCCTGTCTGGTTCAACGATGCGAACCAGCTTCTGTGGAGCGACATTCCCAACCAGCGTATGCTGCGATGGGCGCCCGAAGGCGGCGTCTCCATCTACCGGCAACCATCCAACTTCACCAACGGCAACACGCGCGACCGCCAGGGCCGACTCATCTCCTGCGAACATGGCGGGCGCCGCGTCACGCGCACCGAGATCGACGGTTCGATCACCGTGCTCGCCGACCATTTCGAAGGCGCGCGGCTCAATTCGCCGAACGACGTGGTGGTGAAATCGGACGGCACGATCTGGTTCACCGATCCAACCTACGGCATCATGTCGAATTATGAAGGCTATCAGGCCGAGCCCGAGCAGGCGACGCGCAACGTCTACCGGCTTGATCCGGCCACCGGCAAACTTGCGGCCGTCGTCACGGATTTCATCCAGCCGAACGGCCTGGCTTTCTCACCTGACGAGACGATCCTCTACGTCGCGGATTCGGCGGCAAGCCACGACGAAAGCCTGCCACGTCAGATCCGCGCCTTCGACGTAGTCGACGGCAGCAGGCTTGTGAACGGCCGCGTCTTCTGCCTCATCGACAACGGCATCCCGGACGGTATCCGCACTGACGTGAAGGGGAACCTTTGGTCCAGTGCCGGTGATGGCGTGCACTGCTTCGATCCGACAGGCAAGCTGATCGGCAAGATCCGTGTCCCTCAGACCGTCGCCAACCTCACCTTCGGCGGCCCCGGACGCAACCGTCTGTTCATCGCCGCAACACGTTCACTCTATTCCGTCTACGTTGCCGCGACGGGCGCCCAACGACCGTAAGCCGGTGAAAGCCACGCGGCCGATCTCGTCAGGCCGGTCGGTGAAGGGAATGTCGGCGTCGAGATTGCCCTCTGCCAGATCGCTCATGCTTGCAGCGATCCGGCCGATCAGCGTGATTATGGTCAGCCGGCCGATGTCGAGATTGAGGGAGAGAACGAGAGTTGGCAGCATTCGCCTCCTCCTGGGCCTTCGTCGCCATGGTCTTGGCCGAGTCCACCCCTTCCTCGAAGCAGCCTGGCTGGCCCCATCAGCAATCACCAGCAATTTCGACTATGTCTGGCGGTCGCACTCCCCCGTCTTGTCAATCAGGCTAGCTGGCTCTTGGGGCCGATAGCCCGCTTCGAAGCAAGACGCCTCTCTTCACCGGTTGGACATCGCTCCCCTTTATGACTGTGACCTGCATGGCAATGGCCAAATTGTCCAGTATTGCCCCTCGGGCGAGTAGATGGGTCGCCCCGCCTAATGGAAGCGGCGGAGCGTTATTTGCAGCAGGCGGCGTCAGGCCTTCTGCAGCCTCCAGGTCCTGATTTCGAAGGGCATGATTTCGGCGGGGCCTTTGCGCTCCATCGGCTCTTCGAGGATGTTGAGCGGCTGCGACGCCCGCCATCCGGAAGGCAGGCCGAGGGAGAGGCGGCCGCGCCGGCCGGCCGGTTCGTAGAGGCGCAGGATGAGACCTTCGCCCTCCTCCGCAGGCTTCAGGCCCGAGAAGGCGACAGGCGTGCCCGCGACATCAATCGGCGCGAAACGGCCGGCGGAGAGGCCTTTGGCCTCGGCCGTCACCAGCGGCTGGTTGAGGTCGAGTGCTTCGTCAAGCACACCGCCTTCATGCCAGGCGCCCTCATGCGGCATCAGTGCATAGGTGAAGCTCTGCTCGCCTTCATCGGCCAGCGGATCCGGATAGATCGGACCGCGCACCAGGCTCATGCCGATCACATTGCCGCGGGCGCTGTGGCCGTATTTGGCATTATTGAGAAGCGCCACGCCGAAGCCCGGCTCACTGACATCGACAAAGCGATGGGCGGCGGCCTCGAACATCGCCTGCTCCCAGGAGGTATTCGTATGCGTCGCCCGCTCAACCACGCCGAAGGCGCATTCGAAGGTCGCCTTACGGGCCTTGACGTCGACCGGGTTCAGGGTACGCAGCAGGGTGCGGCGGTCGTGCCAGTCGATGGTCGTTTCGATATCGAGCCGCTTCGAATTGGCCGTCAAAACATAGGTCTGCATGACACTCGAATGCCGATAGCGGTGAACGACGCGGATTGCCGCACGGTGCGGACCGCTTTCGACGAGGCTGATGCTTTCGGGCGCATCGAGCCGGACGGATTTATCGGCATAGTCGGCATCGACGTCCCAGGCGTCCCAGTTGCGCGGCTTGTCGGCCGGATAGACCCAGAGCTGGTTGGCGGAGCCATCGACCGCTTCGCGGCCGCTCGCCTTGTGGATTAGGCTGGTAACGGCTCCATCCTTGCCGATGACGATCGAGAGATGATCGTTTTCCAGCCGGTCGACGCCGGCCTTCAGCCCGCCCGCCGGCTTCAGCGTCTGCCTGTCAAAGACGGCGACCGACAAGGGAGCGACGATCTCAGCGGCCGAAAGCGTCGTGCCGTCGGCAAGTGTCGCGCTCACCGGTCGTGGCGCAAGCGAGGGATTGACGACGATGAGCGCGTCAGTGACCCCGCCCTTCGGCAGATTGACTGACAGCGCCTGCAAGGCCTTGGCCTGCTCGGCCTTGGCATGGTCGATGACGCCGCCGAGCTCCTGCTCCGCATCCTGATAGACTTCGCGGATGCTCGAACCCGGCAGGATGTCGTGGAACTCGTTCTTCAGCACCACGCGCCAATCCGCCTCCAGGCTTTTCGGCTTTTCGGCGCCGAGCATATGGGCGAGAGAAGCGAGGGTCTCGGCGGTGATCAGCGCCCGCTCGGCCTGGCGATGCTTGCGCTTGACGCCGCTTTGGGTCGTCAGCGTCGCGCGGTGCAGTTCGAGATAGATTTCGCCGTCCCAGACGGGAAGCTTCTTCTCCGAAGCGGTTTTGTGCGCCCGCTCGTAGAAGCTTTTCACGGTGCCCCAGCGGGCCTGCGGAATGGCGGGAAAATCGCGCAGCTGCACTTCGCGCTCCACCATCTCGGGCGTCACGCCGCCGCCGCCGTCGCCGTAACCGACGGCAAGAAGCGAGGCGTGATGCTGCGTCTTGCCCCGGAAATTCTTCCAGGTCGGCAGGTAGCAATCGGGCTGCACGAAGCCGTTATAACCCTGCATCGGATTGTCGAAGGTGTGGGTCAGCACCTGGCTGCCGTCGAGGCCCTTCCACCAGAAGAGATCGGAGGGGATGTGGTTGGTCTCGCTCCAATTGACCTTGATGGTGAAGAAACTGTCGATGCCGCCCTGTCTCAGGATCTGCGGCAGCGCGCCGGAAAAGCCGAAGCAATCCGGCAGCCAGCAGACCGTGTGGCGCGCGCCAAAGGTCTTTTCGAAATAACGCTGGCCGTAGAGCACCTGGCGGGCGAGGCTTTCGCCGGTCGGCATATTGGTATCAGGCTCCACCCACATGCCGCCGACGGTTTCCCACTTTCCTTCCGCGACCTTCTCCTTGATGCGTTCGAGAAGCTCCGGATCTTCCTCCTCCATCTGCGCGTAATAATGGGCGGTCGACTGGTTGAAGCGGAAATCGGCGGAGCGCTCCATCAGCGACAGCGCCGTGTTGAAGGTGCGCCGCATCTTCCGCCGCGTCTCGCGATAGGGCCAGAGCCAGGCGAGATCGATATGAGCATGGCCGGTCAGCACCAGCTCGCCGTTTGGGGGAAAGCGCTTCTGCAGTTCCTTCAGCCGCGCCGTGAGGACCTCGAAGGCGGAGGCCGCCGAAGCGCTCTGCTCGTCGGAGAGACCTGCCGGATCGGATACAAGCTCCGGCAGCTCCCAGATCTTCTGCTGCATGACGGCGCCCGACGTGCGGGAGATGTAGGCCGCCGTATCCGATGGCCAGTCGAGGCTGCGCAAGGCCTGCTCCGCGGCATCGACCAGATGCGGCACGACCTCATGCTCGCCGAGCGCGCCAATCGCCTCGGCGATCTGCTTCAGGAGAAGATGCAGGCTGTGAACGGGACCGTCGAGCCAGATCAGCCGGGCCTTGTTGAGCCTCGGCGCGCGGTTGGGCTCGCCGAAAGGAAAGCGGGCAACACTTTCCGTCGCAATCGAGAAGCGGCGGCCCTTCAGCGGGAATTCCTGGTGATAGGGATCGAGGCCGAATGTTTCGCTCTGGCCATCGGGATAGCTGAGCGTGATCAGGCTCTCGCCGCCGAGATCGAGCTGCAGGCGAATATCTTCGAGCGGCCAGTTCGCCGGCGCTTCGGCGCTCGCGGCAAAATGCACCACGCCCTCACGATGCGGCCAGTCCTGCTGATGGGCGATCGGCTCGCCCTCGAAGGTCCAGCCATCGATCGGGCTGCTATATCGGTCCCGCCAATGCGCGAGCTCGGCGATACGGACCTTCAGACTGTCGAGGCGTTGGGCAATGGTGAGCGGCATGGCTTATCCTGTTGAAAAATCGGCGGCGCGCGATCGGGAATCATGGCTTTGGGAGATGAAATGATGCGATAGGGATCGCGAATGCAGGCCCCTCCTCCCAGCGGGGCCCTGCAGATGCTTAGATTAAGTAACTTTGATTTGCCGTCAAGCCGCAAAAGATCTTCTGTCCGTGATCGTGCTTGTCCTGATTCAGTTTACCGCGACCCGTGGAGCGGCGGCGGTCGGCGGTATCTGGTTGTTTGCCCACGCCTCGCCCTGCAGGATCGCAATTACCTCGTCGGGGGATCGCGCCAGCCGAAGTTCCTCTCGGAAGAGAGGCACCCGCACGAGACGAAACAGTTGCGACAGCGCCGGCAGAAACGTGTGGACCTCCGAGCGCGGCCAAAGGATTGTGAAGACAAGATCGACGCGGCCCGGCTCTTTGCATCTCGTTGAAGTCTAGAGATCGTGATGCACGTGGGTTGAGAGCTTCGGCAGGGTCAACCGCCGAGCACAAATCGAGAAAATGCAAGGGCGTTCCGTGCATCCTCGTCCATTTTTGCTTCGTCCGCGCCATCACTCAGATCGCGCCACACCCTGATATCTGACCCGATCGTTCCGCCGGTCTTTACGAACGGCTCCATGACAACGACGCCCGCGTAATTAATATCGCGAAGCGCAAGACCGATCTCGTGCCAAGGCATTCTGCCTTTACCGGGGACGCGGCGATTGCTTTCGCCCGTGTGGAAATGTCCGAGCAGCGGGCCGGCGGTACGGATCGCTTCTCCGAAGCTGTCCTCTTCGATGTTCATATGGAAAGTATCGAGCATCACTTTGACATTCGGCTTCCCGACATCCTTGACGAAGGCCACACCCTCGGCGGCAGTGTTGAGAACGTGGTTCTCAAAGCGGTTGAGCACTTCGATGCAGAGATTGATACCGAGGTTCCCGGCGAAGTCTGCAATGTCATGAATGCCTTCGACACCGCGCGCCCGATCGCCCTCCTTGTCGACTGGCTTGGAATAGTCTACCGGCCAATAGGAATGGAGCGCACCGCCAATTGTCTTGATATCGAGCTTTGCGACATTTGTGAGTGTCTGCTCAAAGAATGCCTTTCCCGCCTGGCGCACCGCGATGTCCGGTGACGACAGGTTCTTGGTCTTCGAAGGGCCAATTCCGGCCGTCAGGATGATGTTGTTATCCTTGGCAGTCCGTCTGATTTCCGCGAGTTCGGTATCGCTATATTCATTGATGTGATGCGCAGCGACCTCGATGACGTCGAAGCCGAGTTTCGCGACCTTTTCGACATAGGGGCCAAACTTGGCGCTCCACTCATGTTCCCAGTAAGAATAGTAAATCCCGTGTTTCATAGGAGCCTCCAAATTTCAATTATAGGTCCCGCTGATCTTCCTTGGCGGGGTTGACGGTGGACCACCGCGGCGGCCTGGACGGATCAGTTGTTCTCGATGTGGAGATCGGGCTCGGCGCTTCCGGCCACGATCGCAAGGCCGTTCGGCAGATCGTTTTCTTCGACCTTGCGCCGAATTTCGGCGGGGTCCAGGCCGTAGCTCCGCCAACGGTTTTGAAGTCTCTGCCGCAGGTGATCCTCGTCCACGTCAACGAACGCCGTGAAGTCGAAAATCTCCTTCAGCTTGTCCCAGGGAGCCTGTCGCGCAAGCAGGTAATTGCCCTCGCAGACTATGATCTTTGTAGACCGAGGAATGAGATTGCCGCCGGCGCGAGCAATCTCGATCGAGCGGTCGAATACCGGAACGGCGACAACGTCGTCCTCATTGGCCTTCAGGCGCTTGAGCATGTGGCGCAAACCATGCACATCGAATGTGTCGATTGCTCCCTTGTAGGGACGGCGTCCCATCTGCTCCAAGACGGCATCGTCGTAATGAAATCCGTCCAACGGGAACAGAGCCGCTTCCAGATGATGGTCGCTGTTGATTGCTTCGACGGAGCGCTCTGCCAGCGTCGACTTGCCTGAACCCGGTGCACCGGCAATTGCAATCAGAACTCTCCGGCCGCCGTTTTCCGCAAAGCGTTGAACCGCGATCTCTGCGATCTTCTGTGCGTTTTCATCAATTTTGCTCAACGAGTTCCTCCCATTGCCTCTTTGCATGTGCGGCGCCTAACGCCATGTGGGAACGCCCACCATCTCGAAGTCATGCCAGTTGATATTGTGCGGCTTTGTTGCGCAGGAACGAGAGGCCGTTGCCCATGACTTCGTCCTCGTCACGCGCGACTGGGCGCCACGTCGATATGTCGCCGGCCATCTCCGGCGGCATGCTGACGAAGCTCTCCAATGTCAGCGCCCCCTTGAAGCCGATCGCAGACAGGGCAGCGAAAATCGAATCCCAAGGGACGTTTCCTGCTCCGGGGGTTCCCCGGTCGCTCTCAGACAAGTGCATGTACCTGAGATGATCACGCGCGGCGAGAATGCCGTTGGCAGCCCCCTTCTCCTCGATGTTCATGTGGAAGGTGTCGAGATGGACAAAGACGTTGTCCATGCCAATGCGTTCGACCAGCGCCACGGCCTGTTCGGCCGAGTTGATCAGATGGCTCTCGTATCGGTTCACCGCTTCCACACCGAACTGGATACCTTGCGCCTTGGCCTGCTTGGCTGCAGCTCCGAGCGCATGAGCAACATTGTCGTATTCTTGCTGGGTCGGCGGAACGCCAGTGCGTTCGTTGGTGCCGCCGTAGGTGACGCCCGTAAGCGCCTCGGCTCCAATCAGGGCCGCTTTGTCGATCGCAACCTTCAGGTGCTCGATAGCGGCCTCGGGCCGGACGGATGCCCAGGCGGCCTCCGGCAATACGAGCGAGCATGCCGCACGCAGGCCATGCTTTTCCAGGAGGTCACGCGTATGCCCGGCATCTACCGAGGCGGCGTCTGCGAGCGGAATTTCAATGAATTCCATGTTGTACCTGGCAGCACCGGCAATGGCGCGCTCTGCGCCTGCGCGGTCCCAGTTCATTGTCCACATGCTTGCGTGAATACCGAAACCTTGCACGGTCAACCCTTCTTATTGCGCGATGCGATGTAAGTTGAGACGATGGTTCTTGCCGCCATAACGACGATCATCAGCACGCCCCACAGCGCTGTCGCGAGATGCTGGTTTGCGCCCATGAGATTGAGACCGGAAGACAGAAGCTGGAGCACGATGAGGGCGACGAACACCGGCAACACGCGGCCGAAGCCGCCGAATGGATCGATGCCGCCGAGAAACGCGGCAAGCACCGTGATCAGCAGATAGGACTCACCGTGACCGACGCGGACCGAGTTGAAACGGGCAAGCATGATAACGCCCGCCACCGCGCACATGAGCCCTGAAAGCGTGTAAACCAGAACCAGGATGCGGCGCGTGTTCAGGCCGGAGTAGCGGGCCGCCTCGATATTTGAGCCGACCATCAGCAGTCCGTAGCCGAGCTTAAAGCGCGTCAGCAGAAGCTGCCACAAGCCAACGCAGGCGATGAAGATCAAAAGTGGGATCGGCAATCCCAGGATCGAACCATGCCCGATCGGAGCGATGAAAGAAGGGAATCCGGACACATCGCCGCCGCGGGTCAGAAACTCGCCGAGGCCACGCAGGAAGATCATCATGGATAGTGTGACGAGAATTGGATGAGCCCGTGTGTAGGCGATCGCAGCACCCGTCATCAGGCCGGCGGCGCCACCGGTGGCGAGTGCAGCAAGGACACCGAGCAGGAACGCGCCTGGAGACGCATCGGCCCCGCCGTACATTTGCATCACCGAGGCTGCTGCCAATCCGGAAAGATTTGCCGTGAAGGTGATGGAGAGGTTGATCCCGCCGGTCAGGAGCGGAAGCAGCATGGCGAGCGTGAGAAGCCCGAGTTCGGGAAGCTGGAAGGCAACCGAACCGAATGTTGCGGCAGATATGAAATTGTTTGCGGCCAGACCGAAGATGACGATCACCGCCACGAATGCGATGGCTGGGCCGGTCATATCGGCGCCGAAGGTGGCGTTGAACTTTTGAGCCATGGCCTTCATTGGTGCGTGCCCTTCCTCTTGGTGCTGCCCGTGGCGAGAAACGGCAAAAGCTTGTCGATCCGTGCGGACGAGAGCGTGATGGCGATGAGGATGATTGCGCCGACGATCATCTTGAATGCAAAGGGCGACACACCCATGAGATTAAGGCCGTTTTGGGTGATCGAGACCATCAAGACACCGAGGACGCAGCCTATCACCGAGCCCTTGCCGCCACCGAGCCTCGCGCCGCCGAGAACCGTGGCTGCCAGGACGTCCAGTTCCCGGCCATAGAGCGCATTCGGCACGACTTCCTCGGCATAGTGGGCCTGCATCAGTCCGGCGATGCCGGCCATCAGCCCCATCCAGCCGAAGGAAATGTAGTGCATCGCTGCGATGTTGATCCCGAAGCGGCGTGCACCATCCGGGTTGTCGCCGAATGCGTAGAGCTGCCGGCCGATGGTGGTGCGGGAAATCATGAACCAGGTCGCGAGGCAGCAGAAGATCATGACGACGACAGGCAGTGTAAGTTCGATCCAGGAGCCGTCAGTCATCTCGCGTTCGAAAAATACCACGCGCGTCGTCAGCCATTCTGGCAGGTCGTAGATCGACACCCCCTTGGTGAAGAACATCAGCAGCCCGAAGAAGATGTTGAAGGTCGAGATGGTTGCAACGATCGAGATAATATGCAGCCGGTAAACCAGGGCCGCGTTGATCAGACCAAGGCCAATGCCGATGGCGCCGGCGATAACGAAGCCCTCCGCCCAGTTGCCGCCGCCCAATGCGCCAAGGGCCAGCGCAGTGACGTATTGGACCACCGAAGCGGCGACAGCAAAGGAAATATCGATCCCGCCGGAGATCAGGACGACGAGAAGGCCAACGGCAAAGATGATGTTGACGGCCGAGACGTTCAGCACATCGAACGCGTTCGAGATCGTAAAAAACCGATCGGTGGCAAGAGACAGCCCGACACAAAGCACCACCATGACCGCCAGAAGCGTGAATTCGGTTGTGTGTCCAAGGATCAGCCTACGCATAGACGGCAGACTCCAGTTCGGTGAGCGATAAATGTCGCGGGTCGTATGTTGCGCGGATCCTGCCCTCGATCATGTGAAGGATGCGGTCCGCATTGAAGTAGACTTCCGGTGGCTCGTCGGAGATCAGGATGATCGCGAGGCCCTGAGCAGCAAGCTTGCGCACGATCTCGAAGATGCCTGCGCGCGCACCGACGTCTACGCCCACGGTCGGGGCATCGAGAATGAGGATCTTCGGACCGATCGCGAGCCATTTGGCAATTGCGACACGTTGCTGGTTGCCGCCTGACAACGTCCGGATGGGGTCCTCGGGCGTACCGATCTTGACACCGAGCGCCGAAATCCAGTGGCTGACCACACTCGCCTTCCTCGCGGGCGAGATCATTCCCCCGGACAGGAGCTTATCGAGCGACGCCATGACCAGGTTGTCGGCTATCGACTGCGGCTGGTTGAGGCCGAGAGACAAACGATCTTCCGAGAGGTAGCCGACGCCGGCGCGAATTGCGTCGCGATTGGAGCCGAACTTGACGGTCTTGCCCTCGATGGCGATTTCCCCTGCCTGCGGACGGTGCATCCCGAAGAGCGTAAGCGCCAGTTCGGTCCGGCCAGCGCCGAGGAGGCCGGTAATACCGAGCGTCTCGCCTCGGCGAAGGTCGAATGATATATCTTCGAACTCCGTTGCGCGCGTCAGCCCGCGGACGGAAAGCACGACCTGCGCGTCGTCGTGATCGGCGGCGACGACCGAACTGTCGAAGTTTCTGCCGGTCATCAGCTCGGTCACCCGTGATTGAGTCATGCCCTCGACAGGGAAGACACCAACGAGCGCTCCGTCGCGAAGCACGGTCATGCGGTCCGAGATTTCGAGCACCTCCGCGAGACGGTGCGAGACGAAGACCACGGCCACTCCGGACGCCGACAGGTTGCGCACGACATCGATCAGATAATCGGTCTCGGATTGCGTCAGCGAAGCGGTCGGCTCGTCCATGAAGACAAGACGCGCCTCGCCGACAAGAGCGCGTGCGATCGCAACGATCTGGCGTTGGGCGATCGGCAGTTCCTTCAATGGAAGATGGATATCGATGCTGACGCCGAGACGGCTGAGTGCCTTCTCGGCTGCTTCCTCGATGGCGCGTTTGTCGACGAGACCATATTTGCCGTTGACGGCATACTGAAACCCGATGTTCTCGGCGACGGTCATTTCCCCGAACAGCGCCAGGTCCTGCCAGATCACCTGGATGCCGAGCGATTGCGCCAAAGTGGGTGTCATGGCCGAGATCGCCTTGCCGTCGAAGAAGAACTCGGCGCCTTCCTGTGGCTTGTAAACCCCCGTAATGACCTTGATGAGCGTGCTCTTGCCGCAGCCGTTCTCCCCCGCCAGGCAATGCACCTCCCCCGGGTTGACTTCAAACGACACGCCCTTCAGCGCGCGCACGCCGCCGAAGGTCACCTTGATGTTCTTGAGTGAAAGCAGCGGTTCGTCGCTCATGGAGTATCCTCCTGTTCAGCCGTTGGATGGCGGCTGGTTCAGGTTTTCCGATATTCGTAAAGTGGGGGTCGCGGGAATTGTCCGCGACCCCGGCTTGCGTCCAGGGAGGATTAGAGACCCATGCCGACAAGCTTGTCGATGCTGTCCTTGTTGATCGCCAGCAACTGGTCGACGATGATGGTGTTGCCCTCGGGGTTGATCTTACCAAGGCCTTCGATATCGTCGCCGGCCTTCGGCACCTCACCCTTGGAGATGCGATCGGCAAGCATCACGAAGACTTCACCCGCTTGCTTGGGGTTCCACATGAAGCCACCGGTCAGCGCGCCGGACTTGATGAGCTTGGCGCCCTGCCCCGGAGAGAACGGACCGATCACGAACACCTTGCCGTCCTTGCGACGCTCTTCAACAGCGCGACCTGCACCGATTGGACCCTGCGAACCGAAGGCCAGGAAACCCGTCAAGTCGGCATTGGCCGCCATCAGGTCGAGCGCGGTCGAACGGCTCTTGTCCACGTCTTCGGCCACGCCATAGCGGTCACCGATGAGCTTCATGTCCGGGTAGTTCGCCTTGATATAGGCGATTGCTGCATCGGCCCATGCATTGTGCAGGGGAACGGTCAGCGAGCCGACAAAGACGGCGTATGCCCCCTTGCCGCCCATCTTCTCAGCGAGCAGCTTGCCATGCGCCTCACCAAAGCCCTTGGCGGAGGCCAGCTCGAAATCCCAATTGGCGCCGACCTGGTTGGGCGATTCATGGGTAATGACCTTGATGCCGGCCTCCTGGGCCTTCTTGAGAACAGGTTCGAGAACCTTAGCATCATTCGGGACGACGCCGATGTAGTCGACCTTCTGGGCAATCAGGTCTTCGATGGCGCGAACCTGCAGCGCCGGATCGGCGCTGGTCGGACCGACCATGAAGCCTTCCACCCCGAGCTTGGCGCTCTGTTCCTTGATTCCCGCCTCCATGGCATTGAACCACGGGATGCCGCCGATCTTCACCACGACACCAATCTTCGGGCCGGCGAATGCGGTTGACGCAAGCAAGGACAGGCCGAGCGTGACTGCCAATAGCTTTTTCATTGGGTATTCCCTCCTCCACTGAGCCGGCAAGGAAGCACCGTTCGCGAAAGCCCCATGCTCTCGCGCTCAACGTTAGCCCCGCATTGCGGAACTCCTCCCTGTCGCTTTCCTCAAAGCCCCATCTCCATGCACAATCGGTCTTGCATTTATGCACCATCGATGGTGCAATTACCCTATCACGGAAAAGACTTTCGTCAAGAGGACTGCTGATCTAGAGAGAAAGAGCCACTGGAAGGTTTGCGGATGTCTGAAAAAGAACGAAAAAAAGCAACCATTTATGATTTGTCCGTCGTGTCAGGAGCATCCCCGTCGACAGTGGCCTCGGTGCTAAACGGCACATGGCGCAAGCGGCGCATCTCTGAGGAGACTGCGGCAAAGATACTGTCACTGGCCAGAGAGCATGACTACAAGGCAAACCTGCAGGCTCGCGCCCTGCGCAGCTCCCGTTCGGGCCTGGTAGGGTTGCTTTTGCCCGTCTACGACAACAGGTTTTTCTCGTCCATGGCGCAGACCTTCGAGAGCGAAGCGCGAAAGCGGGGTCTGGTGCCAATGGTTGTGTCAGGCCGCCGCGACCCAGAGGAAGAGCGCCGCACAGTGGAGTCTCTCATCGCCTATGCGATCGACTCGCTGTTCATCGCCGGAGCTACAGATCCGGATGGAGTCCACGAGATCTGCATGCGGGCGGGCCTGCCTCACGTCAACATCGATCTGCCAGGCAAGTTTGCATCATCCGTGATCGCGGATAACCGTCAGGGCGCTGAGGCGTTGACGTCCGCCATCATTCGTCATGCCGAAACATTGGGACCACTTCATGCCGGCGATGTCTACTTATTCGGCGGCCGCAACGACCACGCTAGCCGTGAACGTATCGCCGGTTTCCATGCCGTTAAGCAATCCGTATTTGGAGCGGCCACGAAAGGAGACATCGAGATCACAGGCTACTCGCCGGGCGCGACGGCGCTCGCGTTCGACCGTTTTTTCGACAAGCACGGGAGGCTGCCCAAGTGCTTCTTCATCAATTCATCCATCAACTTCGAGGGGCTATTGCGGTTCATGGGCCGCCACGACGGAGAAGCGTTCGGAGATATCGTCGTCGGATGCTTCGACTACGATCCGTTCGCTTCATTCCTGCCCTTTCCTGTTTACATGATCAGGCCGAATATTTCGAAAATGCTGGAGCGGGGTTTTGACCTTCTAGACGAGCCCAAGCCTCTGACGATCATGATCGAGCCGGAGTTGGTTCCTCCGCGTACCGCGCTGGAGGGTCCGCTTGATGCATTAAATGATCCCTCACCGCCATTTGTGTTTGCCGACTGAGCTTTCCAAAGCGTCGACCAAAGACTATCGCGGGGCGTGACGTGCCCCCAATAAATTAGGCCATTCAGACTTGGAATTTTCTACTTATTGAAGTGCTACCCGATTTTGGGCCAGCGAGAGCTGGAATTTTCCGGAGTTAAGGCTCAGCTCAGCGGGGTGCCGATGAGCCGTTCATGAGCGAAATCGGCACCTTGTTGCCGATTTCGCTGCGCCAATCCTCCATCTTCGCTCGCGCGTCGTCAAGGCTCATGAACCAATGAGCGTTCAGGCACTCAGCCCGGAACTTGCCGTTGAAACTTTCGATGTAGCTGTTGTCGGTGGGTTTGCCTGGTCGCGAGAAGTCAAGCATGACACCCAATGTATTTCTTTGCCGTCGCAAGTGTCGTGAACATCGGCAATACTACTTTGAGGATTGGCGCCGGTGTAACACACCGCCTTAAAGGAACTCAAGGCGAACGCCTGATGGATGGACCTCGGACGCGCACTAGATCTGACTGTGCCCCACGCGTTCAATACTACACCGGCGGCCGTATCCGCCGCCGGAGGCAGCCAATGCCGCCGCCTCATGAAATTCGATGCTTCAAACCCATCTCGTTAATCCTCATCAGCCAAGGAACCGTCACGGCGCCCCGATTCAAGCTTTCAGGCCGATTCGGCTAATGGAAAAGGATTACGGAACGCGGCGCATCAGTTCAAGTTCTACATCTGATGATCGCGCGGCATCCCTCCGAGGATACGAGCTGGTACTAAACGTCAAATCTTTGCTCATTGGAGGAGGCTTTCCGATGAAGATCGCCCAGATCGCACCCCTTGCTGAAAGCGTCCCACCGAAGCTTTACGGCGGAACGGAGCGCATCGTCTCTTATCTGACAGACGAGCTGGTCCGTCAGGGCCACCAGGTCGCGCTTTTCGCCAGCGGCGACTCTGTTACTGACGCCAAACTGGTAGCGTGCTCGCGCATCGCCCTGCGTCTCAATCCTGCAGTCAGTGACCACGTGCCGCACCATATTGTCATGCTGGAGGAGGTTCGCCGCCGGGCACACGAATTCGATGTCCTACACTTCCACATTGATCTGCTGCATTTCCCATTGATTATGGACTTCGCAGACCGAACCGTGACGACGCTGCACGGACGGTTGGATCTACCGGACCTTCGAACATTCTACCAAGCCTTCCCGGACATACCGCTGGTGTCGATCTCAAACAATCAGCGACAGCCCATGCCGCCGGTCAACTGGGCCGGCACCGTTTACCATGGACTCTCGGACGAGATTCTACCCTTTACCGCAAAGCCGAAAGGAAACTATCTTGCTTTCCTCGGGCGCATCTCGCCGGAGAAGCGACCCGATCGAGCCATCCAGATCGCTGCTAAAGCAGGGATCCCCCTGAAGATCGCGGCGAAGATCGACAATGTCGACAAGCATTACTGGGAAACCGTGATCGAACCTATGGTGAAGAGCCATCAAAACGTGGAGTTCGTCGGAGAGATCAACGAACATCAAAAGGCGGAGTTTCTCGGCAATGCCGGTGCATTGCTGTTCCCGATCGACTGGCCAGAACCCTTCGGAGTGGTGATGATCGAGTCAATGGCATGCGGCACGCCAGTCATTGCCTTCGGCTGCGGTTCCGTCCCGGAAGTGATTGACGTCGGTATTTCCGGTTTAATCGTTGATACAGTCACCGAAGCCGTGGAAAACATCGACCGCGCGCTGCGCCTGGACCGCCGCAGAGTTCGCGCAACGTTCGAAAAGCGCTTTTCTGCAAAGCGCATGGCGCGCGATTATCTCGATATCTACCGTACTCTGCCAGGTGTACGTACCCATGGTGCACGCACGCGCCGTGCGACCAGGGCTGCTCTCGGGGTGCAGACCGCTGCATGATGGCGAAGAGAGGTAGGTGTCATTCGAATACGCGGGCAATGCCCCGGTCGTCTTCTTTAATCCGGAGGAGGTCGTTGCTGTGGGAGCTCGCCAGCTGGCTCGATTGCCTGCGGGATTTCCGCCTGATCGGTTAAGATGGCCCTGCCAACCAGTTCTCTCAGGGCTTCGCCGGCTTCTTCTCTTGCTGTGTTCAAGTCGGGGAATGTCTCACCTTCTGGATCTGGCACGACGTAATCAGCGTGTTTGATATAAAAATAGTACGTCGGCAACGGCCTGCACTCCCCATCTCCAGTCGCTCCCACGTCTGGCAATTACCTGCACGTTGGCGACTGAGAACGAGGCATTTTCCAGGTCAGGCTTACACAGGTGGCATTCCCTGCATTTTGTCGCCAAACCAAGTTTTCACATGCAGGTTCCGCTGGGTGGAGCATATTAGCAATTGGGATTAAGACGGCATCGATTGCCTCGCTGGTGCGTTTAAGAGGGCGAATGGGTCTGGATCGGCAAATGACGTATGCCAACGCAGTCACACGGAGGCGACGCTGTGACAAAAATTGCGCAAAAAGATACCCGGAACAAGTTGCTGCGAAGGCTTCCAGAGGAGGCTTTTGATCATATCGCATCGGACTTGAAGCGTGTTGATCTTCCAGTCCGCCGCTCGCTTGTTGAACCTAATCGACCAATTGAGCACCTTTATTTTATCGAGAGCGGTCTGGCTTCAATGGTGGCCGTGGCTTCGAACGAAATCGGCATCGAGGTGGGTCAGATTGGATACGAGGGGATGAGCGGATATCCGGTGGTGCTCGGCGTCGATCGGATGCCGAACCGCGCTTTCATGCAGATTTCAGGGGTCGGGCTAGAACTGCCCACCAGCCGCTTCCTGCCGCTCTTGCGCGACGAAGCAACTCGTCTAATGTTTCTCCGCTATGTCCACACGCGGGAGCTGCAACTGGCTTACTCGGCTTTGGCGGCGGGCCGATACAACATGCACCAGCGTCTCGCGAGATGGCTGCTTATGTGCCATGACCGTCTTCTCGTGGACGATATGCCTGTTACCCACGAGTTTTTGGCGTTGATGCTTGGCGTGAGGCGATCCGGGGTTACCGACCATCTGCATATCCTGGAGGGCATGCGCGCCATCAAGTCGACGCGAGGGAACGTCAAGATTTTGGACCGCCAGATTCTGCTCGATGTTGCCGATGGATGTTACGGCGCTCCGGAAGCCGAGTACGAACGGCTTCTTGGGTATCCGTCGTCAGACGATCAAAGACCGGCAAGATTGAAGGGTGGGTGGGGTCGGTGGTCCGGTTCTACGATCGAACATCGATAAGTAGGCTCAACAAACTGTCCTCATCCTTCACGCCGTGCTGATAGGACTGAATGATCTGAGAGGCTAGGTCCTGGCGCTGCGGGTCCGAGGTGATCTTCTTCACCGATACGACGTGATCGAAGACCCGCTGGCAGAGGGCCACTTCGGCATCATTCAATGCGCTCTGGGTTTGGAATACTTGGGACAGGATCATAACGCCTCACTCTCCTATGCTAAAGGCAGGGCGGGAGCGCGATGGTTCAATCTGGCAGGATGTCTTGGGGCGTCGGGCCGTGCGGAGCGTCGCTTGGGAGCTGACCGGTAAATTGACTCCGCACGACCCAACAGTGGACCGTAAGAGGAAGGCATTACGCGAACTGGAACTAACTGGCTTTCTCCCGCGATCCGGTGAGTCAACCTCATTGTCCCAATGTGGTTCCGGTACGATGCCGGACACAAAAAAGCCCCGCCGAAACAGGGCAAGTCTTGACAACACGCATCGCACAGGGGGAACAGCCGTGCTTTCCTGTTACTTCAACGAAGAGGGACTGGCTAGGCTCCCCTACGGCGTTGGAGATAGTTGACCTCAGCTTGGCAACGAAGGTGTTATTTGCTTCGCCAGGGAGGTTCTGACTGGATACACAGCAACATTGCTAAAACCTCCCTGGCGTCCTCTCGACAAGGATGAAGAAAATCTAGCTTGAATATTGCCGAGAAAAAGACGGACTAAAGTCGGGGCTGTCGGGCGCCATTGTTTGTAGTGCGGTTCGAGTAGATGCCAGGCAAAAAATCCCCGCATTCTCGCGGGGTGAGCACCATGGGGTTATTTTGTGGGCATTGCGCACTTAGGCGCTGCACAACAATGTTGCTCGAAATTCTCTTTAGGGACAATAAGTAGGACTTTATCATTTAGACTTACCGAGCAGCTGTAAGGCCATCTCCGACTTACGATTTCGATTTCCGCCAGCCGGCGGCCCAAGCTTCAAATTCGGAGCAGAACCAACGTTCTCCATACTTAGCGGTGATTTTCGTCTGCTCGTAGTATTTCTGCCCCGGCACGTGGAAGATGCGTTCGCCGGTGTCAATAGAGATGTTGCCCTTGATCCTGCAGGAAAGTCCGGAGCCGCCAGAAGCGCTCCATGAGGCCAGCATGTCGCTCGCGGTCCAGCCGCCGGCCGCACCAAACGCGACGGTGCCGATGACCAAACCCGGCGCCGTGAACAGCACCGATTTCTTCTGCGGATTGCGATAACCCGGATGCATGCCTATCTCCCCATGCGTGAAGACAGTACCCGCGTTGTCGCACGGCGAACATCTGTCCAAAAGGGGTATCTCGCCCATTGCCAAGCACGTCCATCGACGATGGGGCGGCGGGCCAGGAGGCCTCAGAGTGGCGCTGAAACATTGTCGAAATTTTGCATCAGCTCGTAATTGGAAACCCTGCCAACCGGCTCCTCCGTAAACGTAAGCACGTAACTGAAGGGCGTAAAAAGCCAACGATCTGATTGTGCGCTCGTGTACGCTGCCACGCCCCCAAAATTAACAGTGCCTTGACCTCCCGCAATGGGCATGCACCTCACTGCTCCCTGGCTCGGTATGAGCCTCGCCGGGGAAGATTCGCGTCGGTGGTCTCTTGTGTTATTCATGGTCTCGGTGTGTCTGTGGTTCCATGGATCGCATTGAGAGACGTCGCTGTTCCGCTCGTCTCAGCGCCGTTTGGCGAACCGCGATATTTCGGCCGATCGGGCTCGTGCAAAGGCGGGCCGGCACGCGCACTGCTGCGTAGCGGCAATCTCGATGAGATTCAGCGTCAATCAGGATGAGACTCGCGCCGGGGTGTGACGGAGGGAGGGCGTAGCCCGATCGTAGTCATACCCCGGCGTGGCGCAGATTTTCGGCGTCTCAC